>QGUP01000012.1 GCA_003242505.1 Bacillota bacterium | reverse complement strand
TGCCCCGGGCCGGGGCGCCCTTCCGGGGCCCGTCCGGGGAGGAACGGGGCCGCGGGGCGTGGCCGGGGCCGGCCCAGCAGGTGGGGGTGGTGCCCGCCGGGCTGGGTAACCAGGCTGGGATGGCGGGCGCCGCGGCCCTCGCCCTGGGCTGGGGGCGGAGGCAGCCGGATCTCGGGCCGGCGGGGGCTGCCCGGGCGGGGGCGGAAGCGGCGACGGAGTGACCGACGCCTCAGCCCCGCCAGTTGGCCAGGAACACCCCCGCAGCGATGAGAACTCCCCCGGCGAAGAACCCCGGGCCCAGGGGCTCGTCCAGGAGCCACCAGCCGAGGAGGGTCCCCACCACCGGCTGGGCAAAGAAGAAGATCGCACCGCTCCCCGCGTCCAGCAGTTCGAAGCCCCGGTTGTACAGGTAAAAGGCCAGGGCGGTGGAGACAGTGCTGATGTAGACCACCCCCAGCCAGGCCAGAGGCGGCCAGGCGGCAACGGGGACGGGGTGGGGTTCCAGCACCGCCAGGGGCAGGTTCAGCAGCGCCCCGGCCACACAGGCCCAGAAGGTGGTGGCCAGGGCGCCGTGGCGCGCGGAGAACTCCTTGCCCATCACCGTGTAGAGACCCCAGGTCAGCCCGGCGACCAGGAGCAGAAGCTTTCCGGCCAGGACGGGGCCGGTGTTGCCCACCCACAGGGCCTCCGGGCCGATGACCGCCGCCACGCCGGCGGTGGCCAGGAGGATGGCCAGGGCCTGTCGCAGGGTGATGGGCTCTTTCAGCAGCAGGGCGCCGAAGAGGACGATGAAGGCCGGCGAGGTGGAGGTGATGAGGGAGCCGTTGGCGGCCCCGGCCAGGTGGGTGCCGATGAACTGGGTGCCGAGGGAGAGGACGTAACCCACCAGCCCCAGCCCCAGGGCACCCCGCCAGTCCCGCCGGGACAGGTGCAGCCGGCCCTGCCGGGCCAGGACCGCTCCCAGGATGGCCGCGGTGACCGTCAGCCGGATGGTGAGCAGGGTAAAGGGGGGCACGTAGTCCAGGGTGTACCGGCTGAAGGCGTAGACGCCGCCCCAGATGGAGGTGGCCAGGGTCACGTAGAGAGCGCCCCGGAGTCTCAGGGCGGTTCCCTCCTCCTGGTCAGGCCAAGGGTGCATACAAATAGAATAAATTCCGGCGGATCCGTGGGATACCTTCCTATGTTTCACCCCTTGCGTGACCATCCGGGAGGGCTACAATAAGGGGTGATACGGGGCCCCTGGCATCCCCTGCAGGTCCGGATTGGGAGTGAAAGCATGTTCAGCCGCATCGGCGTCCCGGAGCTCCTGATCATCCTGGTGGTCGGGCTGCTCCTCTTTGGCCCCAAGAAGCTGCCGGAGCTCGGTCGGAGCCTGGGCCAGGGGCTCAGGGAGTTCCGGCGGGCCACCCGGGAGATCCAGGAGGCGATGGAGGCGGAGGAGCCCGCGGGGAGTCCCGCCGGAGCGGGGACATCCAGCGGGGAAACAAAGGCCGCCGGGGGCGGGAAAGGCGGCGGCCAGGACTAGGGCTGCCCCTGGGCACCGGGCGGGGCGGCCTTTTTGTTGTGCCTGGGCGGCCCTTGTGTTGTGCCCGGGCTGGAGCCCGGCCTGTGGAGGCAGGAACCGCCCCGGCGGGGGCGAATGTGGGATCGGTCCCGCCGTTGGATGGCTGGGGGTGAGGTGCGATGGCGGCCAAGGAGGACATCCGGCTGGTGATCGTGACCGGGATGTCCGGCGCGGGCAAGACCCAGGCCCTGAAGCACCTGGAGGACCTGGGCTTCTTCTGCGTGGACAACCTGCCCCCTGCCTTCATTCCAAAGCTGGCTGAACTTTGCATCCAGTCGGAAGGGAAGATCCAGAAGCTGGCCCTGGGGATCGACATCCGGGGCGGCCAGTTCTTCGGACAGATCCGGTCGGCCCTGGACGCCCTGGAGCAGGAGGGGCTGGCCTGCACCATCCTTTTCCTCGAGGCCCGGGACGAGGTGCTGGTCCGCCGGTACAAGGAGTCCCGGCACCTCCACCCCCTGGCCCGGGAACAGGGGCGCACCCTGGAGGCGATCCGGGAGGAGCGGCGGCTCCTGGAGGAACTCCGGGGCCGGGCCACCCACGTGATCGACACGAGCAACCTGACCACCCAGCAGCTCCGGCAGGAGATCACCCGGCTGTTCGCCGGGGGGGAGGACGGAACCGGCCGGACGCTTCTCATCAACGTGGTCTCCTTCGGGTTCAAGCACGGGCTGCCTCTGGATGCCGACCTGGTCTTTGACGTCCGCTTCCTGCCCAACCCGCACTACGTGGAATCCCTCAAGGATCGGACGGGCTACGACCCCGAGGTGCAGGAATACGTCTGCCGCTGGAGCGTCACCCGGCGGTTCTTCCGCCGGCTGGTCAGCCTGGTGGGCTTCCTCATCCCCCACTACATCGCGGAAGGGAAGTCCGAACTGACCATCGCCATCGGGTGCACCGGCGGGCAGCACCGGTCGGTGGCCCTGGCCATCCGACTGGCGGAGTGGCTCCGCCGGCGGGGGTACAACGCCCGGGCGCAGCACCGGGACGTACGGCGGGCAGCAGGGGAGCGTGAAGCATGAACCGGCTGTGGCGCTGGCTCCTGCCCGGGCTCAACCTGAAGCGCTGGCTCCTGGTCTTTGCCGCCGGAGTCTTCCTCGTCGGCTTCAGCCTCTCCCTCCTCCTGGAGGGAGGGGAGCTTTACGCCCGGGTGGAGCGGGGACTGCGGATCCTGACGATCCAGTGGGCCGCGGAGGGGCTCCGGATCCCGGTGCCCCTGATCGCGGCGGTGATAGGCCTCACCGGGCTGGCCACTGCCTTCTGGGCGCTCTGGCGGCTAGTGAGCGCGATCCTGGAGACCCTCTACCCCGGCGAGCGGGGTCGGGCAGAACGGTACTACCTGCGCCGGCAGCTTTTCCGGGGGCCCAAGGTGGTGGCCATCGGCGGCGGCACCGGCCTGCCGGCGGTGCTGCGGGGGCTCAAGGAGTACACCGCGAACATCACCGCGGTGGTGACGGTGGCTGACGACGGCGGCTCCTCCGGCCGGCTGCGCAGCGAATTCAACATCCTGCCGCCGGGGGACATCCGCAACTGCCTGGTGGCCCTGGCGGACACCGAGCCCCTCCTGGAGCGGCTCTTCCAGTACCGGTTCTCCCAGGGGGAAGGGCTGCAGGGCCACCCCTTCGGCAACCTCTTCATCCTGGCCCTCACCGAGACCACCGGGGACTTCTACACCGCCATCCGGGAGTCGAGCCAGGTGCTGGCGGTCCGGGGGCGGGTGATGCCCTCCACCCTGAGCCACGTGGTCCTCAAGGCCCACCTGGCCGACGGGCGGGAGGTGACCGGCGAGTCGGCGGTGGGCCGGGCCGGGGCCATCCGGCGGGTCTTCCTGGATCCGCCGGACCCGCCGCCCCTGGAGGATGCGATCCAGGCCCTCCAGGAGGCCGACGCCATCGTCCTGGGCCCCGGCAGCCTGTACACCAGCGTCATCCCCAACCTGCTGGTCCCCGGGGTGGCCGAGGCGGTGCGCCGCTCTCCGGCCCTCAAGATTTACGTCTGCAACATCATGACCCAGCCCGGGGAGACCGACGGCTACACCGCCTCCCGGCATCTCCGGGCCCTGTTCGAGCACGCGGGGTATGGGCTGGTGGACTACATCCTGGTCAACCAGGCCCCGGTGCCGGAGCCGGTGCTCCGGCGGTACCGGGCCGAGGGGGCCGAACCGGTCCGGGTGGACCTGCCGGAACTCCAGCAACTCGGGGTTGAGGTGGTACAGGCGGACCTGCTGGAGGTGTCCGGAGGTTGGGTGCGGCACGACCCGGCGAAACTCGCCTACGCCATCGTCCAGCTGCTCCTCCTCCGGCCGGCCCGGACGGACCGGTCGCCCTGGGAACAGTTCTGGCTGCGGCAGCGGCTCTTTGAGCAGGGACGGCTGTCAGGGGTCGAGGGCAAGGTCCGGCTGCGGATGGCCCACGGCCCCCGGGGCGGACGCTGGAGGTGACCGGCCACGTACCCGTCCTTCTCCGTCGCCGTCAAGGAGGAGCTCGCCCACCTCTGGGCGGAGAGCCCGGAGCTCCGCCGGGCGGAGTTTGCCGGCCTGGCCCGGGCCTCCGGCAGCCTCACCCTGAGCGGCCGGGGGCAGGTGGGCCTGCGGATGCAGACGGACCACGGCGCGGTGGCCCGGAAACTCCTGCAGCTCGTCCGGCGGGAGTACGGCCTCCGGACCGAGGTGCGGGTGATGCGCCGGCGGCGGCTGCGCAAGAACCAGGTCTACGTGGTGGGGGTGCCCCATCAGGAAGGGCTGCGGGAGGTGCTCCGGGAGGCCGGGATCCTCACCGGGGAGAGCCTCCTGGGCGATCCCCTGCCCCAGGCGGTCCGGGCCCGGGAAAGCTGCGCCCGGGCCTACCTGCGGGGCTTTTTCCTGGGGGCGGGATGGGTCAACCACCCGGAGCGGGAGTACCACCTGGAACTGGCGGTCCCCGGCGCCGAGGTGGCCGACGCCCTGGGGCAACTGCTCTCCGGGATGGGCCTGGCGGCCCGGGTGAGCCCCCGGCGGCAGGGGCTCGTGCTCTACCTCAAGGACGGGGACCAGGTCGGCCGGTTCCTGGCCCTCATCGGGGCACAGGAGATGCTCCTCCGGTACGAGGAGGTCCGGGCGCTCCGGGAGGTCCGGGGCCGGATCAACCGGGAAGTGAACGCGGAGACCGCCAATCTCCAGAAGACGGTGGACGCCGCGGGCCGGCAGCTGGAGGCGATTCGGCGCCTGGCGGCCACCGGCCGGCTGCAGGAGCTCCCCTGGGCCCTGCAGGAACTGGCCCTGCTCCGGCTGCAGCACCCCGAGGCCAGCCTCCGGGAACTCGGGGAGATGTGCACCCCGCCCCTGAGCAAGTCCGGGGTCAACCACCGGATGCGGCAGCTCCTCCAGCTGGGGCGGGAGCCGGAGGAACGGTGATCTCTGGACAGCGTTTCCTGGGATGAAATATTATGATCACAGGGTGAATGCCCGACCGGATGAAGATTCAGGGGGGATCAGGATGGAGCCAGCAACCACCGTCAACCGGCGCCACTTCTTCCGGGTGCGGCTGGAGAACCATCCTGTGACCCTCCGGGTGCTGTCCGTGGCGGGCCGGCCGGCGGACCTGCCCACCGTCCAGGGCTGGCTGGAGGACGTCAGCGGCGGCGGCTGCGCGGTGGCCTGCGACCTGGACCTGCCCATCCGCCTGGGGCTGGTCCTGGAGGTGGAGTTTCAGCTCGGCGGGGAGAGCTTCAAACTGGCGGCCGAGCCGGTCCGGAAGGTGGACGAGCGGCACCGGTACCTCTACGGCCTCGCCTTTGTCGACCTCACCGAGGGGGTCCGGTCCCGGCTGATCCGGGAACTGCACCGAATCGAAGCGGAGCAGCGGAAGCGCCGGGAGGCGGCGAAGGCGCCTTGAGGCGAGGGCCCCTGGCGACGAAGGTACCTTGCGGCAGAGGCCCCTTGCGAAAAGAGCCCGGGTCCGGGAGGAGGTTCCCGGACCCGGTCGCATTACCCGGCGTACTTGCCCTTTACCCGGCGCACTTACCCTTTACCCGCTGTACTTACCCTTCGGCCCCGGCGGTCAGGAGGCGCAGGGCCGCCCGGATCAGGATCTCCACCCCCAGGGGCAGCGCGTCCTCGTCGATGGTGAACCGGGGGTGGTGATGGGGCCAGCAGGCCCCCTTGGCTTCGTTCCGGCAGCCCAGGAACAGGAAGGCCCCCGGCCGCTCCCGGAGGTAGTAGGCGAAGTCCTCGCCGCCCATGAAGGGGCGGATCGGGTGGTTCCAGTCGGGCCCCAGGGCCTCCCGGCAGACGGCCCGGAAGACCTCGGCCTCGTGGGGGTGGTTGACCAGGGGCGGGTAGCCCCCCGCGATCTCCACCTCCGCCCGGGCCCCGTACGCCCCGGCGGTGGCCTCCAGGATCCGGCGGACCTCGGCGTGGAGCAGCCGCCGGGTCTCCTCGTCCAGGGCCCGGATGGTCCCCTCCAGCACGGCGACCGGGGCGATGACGTTGGCCGCGGTGCCGGCGTGGAGTTGGCCGACGGTCACCACCGCGGGGAGGAGGGGATCGACCCGGCGGCTGACCACCGTCTGGAGGTTCATCACCGCGGCCGCCGCGGCGACGATGCTGTCCACGGCCTCGTGGGGCGAGGCGCCGTGGCCGCCCTGGCCGACGATCCGGGCGGTGAAGTTGTCGGCGCTGGCCATCTGGGGACCGGTGAGGATGGCCGCCTTGCCGGTGGGGATGCTGCTTATCAGGTGGAGGCCGATGACGTGGTCCACATCGGCCAGTACCCCGGCCGCGACCAGGGCCTGGGCGCCGCCGGGGGGCGTCTCCTCGGCATGCTGGAAGATCAGCTTGACCCGCCCGGGGAAGTCGGGGCTTTCCGCCAGCAGCCGGGCGACGCCCAGGAGGATGGCGGTGTGGCCGTCGTGGCCGCAGGCGTGCATCACCCCCGGCCGGGTGGAACGGAAGGGGAAGGTGTTCTCCTCCTCGATGGGCAGGGCGTCGATGTCCGCCCGGATCGCGACGGTCCGGCCGGGCCGCCGCCCCTCGATCACCCCCACCACCGCGGTGCCTGCCGGCAGCGTGAAGGGGATGCCGAACCGGCGCAGATGCTCCTGGATGTACCGGGAGGTCTCGGTCTCCTGGAAGCTGAGTTCCGGATGGGCGTGGAGGTGCCGGCGCCAGGCCACCAGGTCCGGCGCCAGGGCCTGTGCCCGCTCCTTGATCTCCTCGACCCTCACCGCTTTGCCCCCTCTCCTCTCTGTGGACATCTCCCTGCGGAAATCGTTCTGCAGGCACCTGTGCGGACATCCTGCCATCGGGTCTGACGCCGCCGGGCCGGGGTTCCGTTCGCCCCGGCCGGTCCGACCCGCTGGCCGGCCACCATTTACGGGGCTCTGGGGTTCAGGTAAAATAGGCATAGCACCAAAGTCTTGTGCATCTCGGGCCCGCAGACCGGCCGGCATGGGGCATGCCCGGGAGGTCAACACTAGGGATCGCCCGCGCGCCCGGGCGCTCTGGCGGCTGTCCGGTTGGCGACGCACCACCTCTCAGACCTTCCTGAAGCAGGTGATCGGGTGAACCCCCAAGCTATCCGAGCCCAGGCCAGGCCTCTGGAGCTGTTTGCTGCCATTGAGCCAGAGCTGCGTCAGGTGGAGGCGGCCATCGAGGGGGCACTGGCCACCCGCGACCGCTTGGTGGGGGAGGTCTCCACCCATCTGCTGCGCGCCGGCGGAAAGCGAATCCGGCCGGCGCTGGTTCTGCTGTCTGCCAAGTTCCCCGGCAGCGACCCGGAGAAGGTCATCCCCGTGGCGGTGGCGGTGGAGCTGATCCACATGGCCACCCTGGTCCACGACGACGTGGTGGACAACGCCCACCTGCGCCGGGGACAGCCCACCGTCAACGCGCTCTGGAACAACCAGGTCTCGGTCCTCACCGGAGACTACCTGTTCGCCAAGTCCTTCTCCCTCCTCGCCGAGACCGGCGATCCCCGGGTGGTCCGGCTGATGGCCAACGTGGTCTACGAGATGAGCAAGGGCGAACTGGTCCAGATGGCCTCGTACTTTGACGTGGAGCAGACCGAAGAGGATTACCTGCGCCGGATCGCCCAGAAGACCGGGTACCTCATCGCCGAGTCCTGCCGGCTGGGGGCTCTGGTGGCCGGTGCGCGGCCCGACCAGGTGGAGGCTCTTTATCAGTACGGCCTGGGGATCGGTCTCAGCTTTCAGATCGCCGACGACCTCCTGGACTTCATGGGCCAGGCGGAGACGATGGGCAAGCCCGTCTGCGGCGACCTCAAGGAGGGGATCCTCACCCTGCCGGTCCTGCACGCCCTGCGGCACTCCCGTTACGGGGAGGAGCTGCGCCGTCTCATCCAGTCCCGATCCATCGGCGATCCGGAGGTTCAGCGGGTGCGGGAGATCCTGGAGGCGTCCGGGTCCTTTGACTATGCCCGGAAGCGGGCCCAGGAGTACCTGGACGCAGCCCTGGCGCAGCTGGACCGGGTGCCGGAACTGGCGACCCGGGAGGTGCTGCGCACTCTGGCTGATTTCGTCATCAACCGCCAGTTCTGAGATAGCGCGAAGCGGCCAGCCGGGAGGGTCACCTCCCGGTTCGCCGTGCATATCCCGAACCGGAACGGCGGAGCGGTGGCGAGACCCGAACTGTGGAGCGGTGGCAAGGAGGCAGAGCGGCCGTGCGGAAGCCAAAGATTCCCGATGCCGCCATCAAACGGCTCCCGGTCTACCTGCGGGTGCTGGAGGAGTTCCGGGCGGCGGAAGTTCCCATTGTCTCCTCAGCAGAGTTGGCGGAGCGAACCGGCTTCTCACCCGAGCAGATTCGCAAGGACCTCGCTTACTTCGGTGCTTTCGGCACCCGGGGTGTCGGGTACGACACGGCGCTGCTGAGCCGCCGCATCAGCCGGATTCTCGGCCTCGACCAGGGGGTCAAGGCCGCCCTGGTGGGCGCCGGTAACCTGGGGCACGCCCTCGCCCGGTACAGCCTGTCCAAACACAAGGATGTGCGAATTGTTGCAATCTTTGACGCCGACCCGGCCAAGATCGGCACCGAGATCATGGGGGTGACCATCCGGCCTCCGTCGGAACTGGTGGAGGTCTGCCGCCGGGAAGGGGTCCGGATCGGGATCATCACCGTGCCGGCCAGCGAGGCCCAGGCCTGTGCCGAGCTTCTGATCGCCGGCGGCGTGGAGGCCATCCTCAACTTTGCCCCGGCCAAGCTCAAGGTGCCCGAGGGCGTCTTTGTCCAGAACATCGACCTGACCATCGAACTGCAGAGCCTGGCCTACTACACTTCGGCCAGTCAGTCCGACGCCGAGGTCTCCCGGGCGGAGTAGGCCTGATCCAGGTGCCCGGGCTGGGTGGTCCGCCGGAGAGCCCCGGGCGGAGGCGATCCCGCCGGGGACCGGCTACGGCAGCGCCATGAGGTGAGACCCTTGCCCGTACTTCCCGACGTCTCCGAACTCTCCTTGCCAGGGATCATCCTGGCGGCCATTGACATCGGCCTGGTGGCATACCTCTTCTACCGCCTCTTCCTCCTCATCCGGGGGACCCGGGCCGTACAGCTGATCAACGGGATTTTTGTGCTGGTCCTCGCCTATGGCGCGAGCAAGGTGCTGCACCTCCACACCCTGAACTGGCTCCTGGACAAGGCGATCCTCGGCGCGACCTTCGCGATCCCGGTGGTCTTTCAACCCGAACTGCGGCGGGCCCTGGAGCAGCTGGGGCGGGGGCGGCTCATCCCCGCCAAGGGCTTTGCGGAACTGGGCGACGACGAACTGAGCCGGATGGTGGACCAGGTGGTCCGGGCGGCCATGGTCCTGGCCCGGCAGCGGACCGGCGCCCTGATCGTCCTGGAGCGGGAGACCCAGCTGGGGGAGATCATCGAGCGGGGCATCGCCATGGATGCCCTCCTCAGCTGGGAACTGCTGGTCAACACCTTTGCCCGGAACACCCCGCTCCACGACGGAGCGGTGATCATTCGGGGGAACCGGATCATGGCGGCCGCCTGCCTCCTGCCCCTGGCGGAGAGCGCCAACCTGGGCCGGGATCTGGGCACCCGGCACCGGGCCGGGGTGGGGGTGACGGAGCACAGCGACGCGGTCGCGGTGATCGTCTCGGAGGAGACCGGCGCCATCTCCGTCGCCCAGGGCGGGAAGCTCACCCGGTACCTGGATGAGAAATCCCTGCGGGAGGTGCTGACGGCGCTCATGGTCCCCCGTCAGCCGCTGCCCCGGACCTTCCGGCTGTGGGGAGTCGGGGGAGGGAGAGGGGGACGGTGATGGAACGGCTGCTGGACCGGGACTGGGTGGTGCGGCTCCTCTCGGTGCTCCTGGCCTTCATCCTGTGGCTGAACGTCACCAGCGACCGGGTGACCACCGCCACCCGGGTCTACCAGTTGCCGGTGACGGTGGAGAACCTCGGGGAGGACCTCCAGGTCCTGCCGCCGGAGCGGCCCATGGTGGAGGTCTCCCTCACCGGGCCCAGGCCGGAGCTGGACCGGATCCGGGAGGAGGACCTGCAGCCTTACGTGGACGCCACCGGCCTCGAGCCCGGCTACTACCCGCTGCCGGTCAAACTCCGGGCCCGGCTCCCGGCCGGGGTGACGGCCCGGGTGAGTCCGGACGTGGTCTACCTCCGGATCGAGCGGTACGTGGCCAAACAGGTGCCGGTGACCCTGCCTCAGCCGGAGATCTACCGGGATGAGGTGAAGTACGTCCTCGAACTCGAGGTGAAGACCGCCACCCTCTCCGGGCAGCAGTCCCTGGTGGACCGGGTGGTCCGGGTCGAGGCCCGGGCGGACGTGACCGGGGCCCAGACCGGCGAGGTGCGCCAGGCGCACCTGGTAGCCCTGGACAGCACCGGGAACGAGGTGACCGGCATCGGGATCACCCCGGCGACGGTGCCGGTGAAGGTCACCGTGGTGCAGCTGCCCCCGGCCAAGGCGGTTCCGGTCCGGCCCCGGTTCACCGGCGCCCTCCCCGAGGGGTACACCTACAGCGTCACCGTCAGCCCCGCCACGGTGCTGGTCCGGGGACCCCGGGACCGGCACGCCCAGTGGACCGAGGTGGTGACCGAACCCATCGATCTGACGGGGCAGACCCGGTCCTTCATCTACCAGGTGGGCCTCGTGAAGCCCGAGGGCGCGGAGAGCATGGACGCCCAGGTGGCGACGGTCACCGTCCACATCACCGAGGAGGTTGTGGAGCGGACCTTCCAGGACCTGCCCGTGGGGGTTTGGCACCTGGGGCCGGGCCTCCAGGCCGAGCTCGCGGCGGACCGGGCGACGGTCCGGGTCCGGGGTCCCCGGCGGGTCGTGGATCGGTTTGACCCCGCGGGCTTTGCCCTGCGGGTGGAGGCCCGGGACCTGGGGCCGGGCCGGCACCTGCTGCCGGTGCGGTACGACCGGCCGGAGGGGGTCCAGGTACTGGCGGTGGAGCCCGCCGCGGTGGAGGTGACCATCACCCAGGTGCCGGAGAATCCGCAAGGGAACCCCGGCGGCTCTGACTAGTCCGGAAGGTGTCCGGGAACGGGCGATCCAGCGAAAGGAGACAGGGGCAGACCAACGATGTCAAGGCTGTTCGGGACCGACGGAGTCCGGGGCGTGGCCAACGCCCCGGAGCTGACACCGGAATTGGCCTTTGCCCTCGGCCGGGCGGCGGCCCGCCTGGCCGCGGAAGGACGGCTCCAGGGGGCGGATGGCCGGGCGGCGGCGGCCCGGCGCCCCCTGGCGGTCATCGGCCGGGATACCCGCCGGTCGGGGACGATGCTGGCCGCGGCGGTCTCCGCCGGGATCCAGTCCGCCGGCGGCGACGTGATCCCCCTGGGGGTCATCACCACCCCCGGGGTGGCGTACCTCACCCGGGAACTCGGCGCGGACTTCGGCGTGGTCATCTCCGCCTCCCACAACCCGGCGGAGTACAACGGCATCAAGTTCTTCTCCCGGGACGGGTTCAAGCTCCCCGACCCGGTGGAGGACGAACTGGAGGCCCTGGTCCGGGCCCCAGCGGACGACGGCCCCCGGCCCACCGGCCCGGAGGTGGGCACCGAGCGGCCGGTGCCCGGCGCGGTGGAGCGGTACGTCGAGTACCTGGCCGGCACCGCGGACGTCTCCCTCCGGGGGCTCAAGGTGGTGGTGGACTGTGGCCACGGCGCGGCCTACCGGCTGGCTCCGGCGGTGCTGGAGCGGCTGGGGGCCGAGGTGATCGCCATCGGCGTCGAACCCGACGGCGTGAACATCAACGCCGGCTGCGGCTCCACCCATCCGGAGGCTCTCCAGCAGGCGGTGGTGGCCCACAAGGCCCACGTGGGCATCGCCCACGACGGCGACGCGGACCGGTGCCTGGCGGTGGACGAGCGGGGGCAGCTCGTCGACGGCGACGCCATCCTGGGCATCTGCGCCCTGGACCTCCTCCGGCGGGGGGAACTGCCGGGGCGGCAGGTGGTGGCCACGGTCATGTCCAACATGGGGCTGGAGCTGTGGCTCCGGGAGCACGGGATCCAGCTCCTGCGGACCAAGGTCGGGGACCGGTACGTGCTGGAGCAGATGCTCGCCACCGGGGCGGCCCTGGGGGGCGAGCAGTCCGGCCACATCATCTTCCGCCGGCACAGCACCACCGGGGACGGGATCCTGACCGCGGTCCAGCTCCTGGCGGTGATGGTCCGCTCCGGCCGCCCCCTCTCGGAGCTGGCGGGGCAGATTCCCCGGTTCCCCCAGATCCTGGAGAACGTCCGGGTCCGGCAGAAGGAGGGCTGGGCGGAGAACCCCCGGATCCAGGCGGCCATCCGCCAGGCGGAGGAGCGGCTGGCCGGCCGGGGGCGGGTGCTGGTCCGGCCCTCGGGGACGGAGCCCTTGATCCGGGTGATGATCGAGGGGCCCGACCCGTCCCTCCTGGCGGAGATGGCGGCGGACCTCCGGGAGGTCATCGCCGCCGAACTGGGCTGAGCCCGGAACCTGGCGGCCCCCGCCGGCGTCAATGAAGACCGGCGGGGGCCGCAGCGCGCCCGGGGGCCGGAGGCGCCCGGGGCTGGCGGCGCCCGGGGCTGGAGGTGCCCGGGGCTGGAGGTGCCCGGGGCTGGAGGTGCCCGGGGCCGGGGCGGCTCCCCGATGGAAAGGGCTTCCCTTGACGTTCAGGGGAGCCCTGGCGTATGCTAGGGGCAACCTGAGCCCGGAAGGAGGCGATGGGGCCGCTCATCTGGGCTGCGGCACCCGGGAAGACGGGCACCGCACAAGGGGATAGAGAAGCGCCGGAACTGGCCTCCGGCGAGGCCAGTTGACGAGGCGGGGGATCTCGAGGTATTCGGCGGGTGACCCCCGGCTGCTCACGGCCGTAAACCGCCCAGCAAAGCCCGATCGGCGACGGCGGGACAAAGGGGGCGAGGTGAGGCGCAGGGGAGAGTCTGCCTGCGCGGCGGGCAGGGCCCGGGTGGGCCCTGGTTTTCCGTGCCCGCGGGGCGTGCCGGGCGGCCGGCCCAACGGCCGGCTTCTGGCCAGGCACTGCCTTTTCCAGGTCCTCCTTGGCGGGTGCCCGTGTCCAGAGGTGACACGGGTCGATTTTTCTTTGCAGGGAGGACACGGCGCGTATGTGCGGAATCGTCGGCTACATCGGTGAACAGCAGGCGCTGCCGATCCTGCTCGAGGGCCTCAAGCGGCTGGAGTACCGGGGGTACGACTCCGCCGGGGTGGCGGTGCTCAATGGCGCCGTCCCCAAGGTGGTGAAGACCCGGGGCCGGCTGCAGCACCTGGAGGAGAAGCTGGCCGGGGAGGACTGCCCGGGCACCGTGGGCATCGGCCACACCCGGTGGGCCACCCACGGCCACCCCTCCGACGCCAACGCCCATCCCCACACCGACTGCACCGGTCGGTTCGTGGTCATCCACAACGGGATCATCGAGAACTTCCTGTCCCTGAAGGAACAGCTCGTCGCCAGCGGCCACACCTTCCGCTCCGAGACCGACACCGAGGTCATTCCCCATCTCCTGGAGGCTTACTACGAGGGCGATCTGGTGGAGGCGGTCCGGAAGGTGGCGGGCCAGCTCCAGGGGGCCTACGCCCTGGCGGTCCTCTGCCAGGACGAGCCGGACAAGATCGTGGCGGTGCGGAAGGCCTCGCCCCTGATCATCGGCCTGGGGGAGGGGGAGAACTTCCTGGCCAGCGACATCCCCGCCCTCCTCAAGTACACCCGGCGGGTGCTGGTGGTGGAGGACGGGGAACTCGCGGTCCTCACCCGCCACGGGGTGACCCTGCAGACCCTGGACGGCCGGCCGGTGGAGCGGCAGGTGCTGGAGGTCACGTGGGACGCCGGCCAGGCGGAGAAGGGCGGCTACCCCCACTTCATGCTGAAGGAGATCCACGAGCAGCCCCGGGCTATCGCCGACACCCTCCGGGGGCGGATCCACCCCGACGGCCGGCAGGTGGTGCTGCCGGAACTGGGCCTCACCCCCGAGGAGGTCCGGCGGCTGAGCAAGATCGCCATCGTCGCCTGCGGCACCGCGGCCTACGCCGGCCTGGTGGGGAAGTACCTGATCGAGAACCTGGCCGGGATCCCGGTGGAGTGGGACATCGCCTCGGAGTACCGGTACCGGGATCCCTTCGTCGATGACCGGACCCTCTTTGTAGCGGTGAGCCAGTCCGGGGAGACCATCGACACCCTGGCCGCCCTCCGGGAGGCCCGGAGCCGGGGCGCCCGGGTGCTGACCATCACCAACGTGGTGGGCTCCACCCTGGCCCGGGAGTCCGACTGGGCCCTCTACACCTGGGCCGGTCCGGAGATTGCCGTGGCCTCCACCAAGGCCTACACCACCCAGATCGTGGTCCTGGCCCTGCTGGCGGTCTGGCTCGGGCAGGCCACAGGGCGCCTCCACCCGGAGGCGGCCGGGGAGATCCTCGGGGCCCTCCGGGCCCTGCCGGAGCAGGTGGAGGCGGTGCTCCGGCTGGAGCCGGCGGTGGCCGAGGCGGCGGCGCGCCTTGCCCGGCACGACGACGTCTTCTTCATCGGCCGGCACCTGGACTACGCGGTGGCCCTGGAGGGGCAGCTGAAGCTGAAGGAGATCTCCTACATCCACGCGGAGGCCTACCCCGCCGGGGAGCTGAAGCACGGCACCCTGGCCCTCATCACCGACGGGGTGCCGGTGGTGGCCGTCAACACCCAGGAGGCCCTCAAGGAGAAGACCATCTCCAACATCCAGGAGGTCCGGGCCCGGGGCGCTTACGTCATCGGCCTGGCCCTGGCCGGGGACGAGGAGACCGCCCGGCACTGCCACGAGGTCTTCTACCTCCCCCGGACGGTGCGGTGGCTGGCGCCGGTGCTGGCGGTGGTGCCCCTCCAGCTCCTGGCTTACCACGCCGCGGTGGCCCGGGGCCACGACGTCGACAAGCCCCGGAACCTGGCGAAGAGCGTGACGGTGGAGTAGG
>QGUP01000327.1 GCA_003242505.1 Bacillota bacterium | reverse complement strand
ATTTTTCACCTCTTTTTTTTCTGGCGTCGTTAGATTTGTATAAGAGGGGGATCCCCGGGCCCGGGAGGAGTTGATACTGGCCTACGCGCCCCTGGTGCGGTACCTCGCCGGCCGGCTGGCGGTGGCCCTGCCGCCCCAGGTGGAGCTCACCGACCTGGAGAGCTACGGCATGTTCGGCCTCCTGGAGGCGGTGGACCGGTACGATCCCCGCCGGGGAGTGAAGTTCGAGACCTACGCGACCCGGCGCATCCGGGGCGCGATCCTCGACGGGCTGCGGGCGGAGACCTGGGCCCCGGCCCTCAAGCAGAAGGCCCGGGAGCTGGAGGAGGCCTACGGCCGGCTGGAGGCGGAACTGGGCCGGAGCCCCTCCGAGGCGGAGCTCGCCGCGGCCCTGGGGATTACCCCGGCGGAACTGGCCCGGCGGGAGGCGGAGGTGGGGGCCGCGGTGGTCCTCTCCCTCGAGGACAGCTTCCTGGGGCCGGACGGGGAGTCCGCTCCGGTGGCGGACCGGCTGGCCGACGACCAGGGGCCGGACCCGGTGGAGTCGGCCCTGGCGGAGGAGCGCCGGGAGATCCTGGCCGAGGCCATCTCCCGGCTGTCGGAGAAGGAGCGGCTGGTCATCACCCTTTTCTACTACGAGGGCTTGACCGCGACGGAGATTGCGGCGGTCCTGGGGCTCTCGGTGGCCCGGATCTCCCAGCTGCACGCCAGGGCAATCCTCCGGCTCCGGGGCCGGCTGGCCCGGCAGAAGCAGTACCTGATGCCGTGAGGAGGGTGCGAATGGGGCCCAGGGAGCAGACCCCCCCGGCCTCGGGGGCACCCCGGCCCGGGAGGGTGACGGTGCGCCTGGCCGAGGACCGGATGACCGCCTATCTCATCGTGGAGGGCCCCGGACCGGGCGGGGCGCCGGTGACGGTGGAGCAGGCCATGGAGAAGCTCCGGGAGGCCGGGGTCTGCTTCGGCCTCGACCCCGCCGCGGTGGAGCGGGCGGTGGCGGCCCAGGGGGAGCAGCCGGTCACCGCGGTGGTGGCCCGGGGCAAGCCCCCGGTGAACGGCACCGACGGCCGGCTGGAGCTTCACCCGGAGCTCCTCCGGGCGAGCGGCCGCCCCCGGGTCAACCCCGACGGCAGCGTCGACCTCTACGACCTGGGCCTGGTCCGGTCCGTGACCGCCGGCACGGTACTCCTGACCCGGATCCCGCCCACCCCCGGGACCCCCGGGATCAACGTGCTGGGGCAGGAGGTCCGGCCCCGCCCCGGCCGGGAGCCGGTGGTCCGCCTCGGCCAGGGGGTGGCCTGGACTCCGGACGGGCGGCAGGCGGTGGCCCAGATCGACGGCCACGCCAACTGGGTCCGGGACACCCTCTCGGTCAGCCCTGTCTTCACCGTCCGGGAGGACGTGGGCCCCTCCACCGGGAACATCGAGTTCATCGGCTCGGTGGTGGTCCGGGGCAACGTCCTGCCGGGCTTCCAGGTCAAGGCCGGCGGCAGCGTGGAGATCCAGGGGGCGGTGGACTGCGGGATCGTCGAAGCCGGCGGGGACGTGACGGTCCGGTACGGGATCCAGGGGGGCGGCCGGGGCCGGGTCCGGGCCGGGGGCAACATCCGGGCCCGGTTCATCGAGAACTGCGAGGTCAGCGCCGGCGGCCACATCTGGGTCCAGGACGGCATCCTCCACAGCCGGGTGGAGGCCGGCGGCCGGGTCGAGGCCCTGGGCCGCCGGGGCACCATCGTCGGCGGCCGGGTGGTGGCAAAGGAGGCGGTGGTCGCCCGGTTCCTGGGATCCCCCATGGGCACCCCGACGGAGGTGACGGTGGGGGTCCAGCCCCAGGCCCGCCGGGAACTGGAGGCCCTCCGCAAGGAACTCCAGGAGGTGGAGCAGCAGCTCAGCCGGGCCCTCCAGGCCCTGGCCCTCCTCCGGCAGCCCGAGCGGCTGTCGGCTCTCTCCCCGGAGCGTGTCAGCGCCCTCCGGCGGCTGGCGGAGGCCCCGACCTGGCTGAGCGTCAAGCGGGATCAGCTCGCGGCCCGGATCCAGGAACTGGAGGAGGCCCTGGCCGGGGTGCGGGAGGCCTGGGTGGAGGCCCAGACCCTCTGCTACCCCGGAGTGCGGGTGGTCATCGGCGGAGCGGTTTACCTGGCGGCGGACAACCTTTCCCGGGTCCGGTTCAGCCTGAACGAGGACCGGGAGGTGGCCATCGGCCCCGTGTGAGGGAATTGGCGAGGGGCCCCGGCAAAGGGGCGGGTGATGGGCCCCGGTAAAGGGCCTGGTCACTGGCCCCGGGCGAAGGGGCCGGTCCGAGGGGGGAGTGGCGATGGGCGGACTCAGGCCGGTGGACTTCCAGGGGGCGATGGGCCGGAGCCCGGAGACCACCCATCCGGCCCACCGGGAAGCCGGCCCCCAGGCGGCCCAGCACGTCTTTCAGGCCGAGTTCCGCCAGGCGGTGGAGCGCCGGCAGCAGGCGGTGTCGGAGGTGCCCCCGGGGGAGCGGACCCGGGTCCAGGGGGAGGGCGGCCGCCGGCGGCGGCCGGGATCCCAGGGCGGACTCGGGGGCGAGGCCCGGCAGGGGGCCGCGGCCGGGGGGAGCCAGCCGGCAGAGCCCGGGCCGCCGGCTCCGGGGGAGCCCGGGAAAGGGACCCGGCTGGACATCCGGATCTGACGGCCCGGCCCGGGCACCCGGGGTGAGGAGGGACCGAGATGCTGGCGGCGCTCATGTTGCTCCTGGGCACCGGGCTGGTCTTCTACGGCCTCTGGGAGGCCCGACGGTCCCTGGCGGAGATCCGGCGGGCCGAGCCGGAGTTGCGGGCGGCCGGGGCCCGGCTGGAGGAGTTGCTTGCGGACCTCGACGAGGCGACGGCGGCGGTGGACCGCCGGACCGGGGAACTGGAGGACCTCCTGGCCCGGGCCGACGCCTGTCTGGCGGCGCTGCGGCAGGCCACCGTCGGGGCGGAGCCCGGTCTGCCGCGGAAGGACCCCTGGCCGGCCCCGGACAGCGTGGAGGCCCCCTCCCGGGCGGAAGCCGCAGCGCCTGCTGCGGACCCCGGGGCCTCTGCCCAGGCGGAAACCGCGGTGCCGGCCGGGGACCCCGGGGCCCCGGCCCAGGCGGAGACGGAGGGGGTGGCCGGGGCCCCCGGGTCCCCCCGGACCCTGGCGGACCGGGTGGGGGAGCTCGCGGACCAGGGACTCGGGGAGGAGGCCATCGCGGCCCGGCTGGGCCTCACCCGGGGAGAGGTCCGGCTGGCCCTGGGGCTCCGGGGGCTGCGGCGGGATCCCCGGGCGGCCCGGGAGGGGGATGGGCGGTGACCGGGCGGCTCTTCCGGGCCGGTCTCGCCATCGGCCTGGGAATCGGGCTCATCCTCGGGGCCATCGCGGTGGCCCTGGTCCAGGGGCTTTCCGGCCGGTGATACCCACCCTGCCGGGGGCATACTGGGAGGGTGGGAGGGGAGGCCCCGTGGCCCAGCGGAGCGGAGGGGTCTGGCGGGGGTGTGGCG
>QGUP01000011.1 GCA_003242505.1 Bacillota bacterium | reverse complement strand
CGATCCTGCTGGTCTTCAATCCCACGGCCCAGTACGTGCTGGCTGCGACCCTGGAGGGGGACGCTCTCCAGGCCGGGGTGGCGGACCTGAGCGGCCAGGTGGTGGCGGAGGAGAGCCTGCGGGTGGACACCACCCGGCCGTCCCGGGCGGTCCAGTCCCTGATCCGGCTGCTGGACGACCTGGTCGATCGCACCGGCGTCGGCCGCAGCCGGCTGGCGGCCATCGGCATCGGGGTTCCCGGGATCGCCCACGCCGGGGCGGGCACCGTCAGCCACGCTCCCTCCCTGGGCTGGTGGAAGGAAGTGCCCATCCGGGAGCGGCTGGAGCGGCACTTCAAGGTGCCGGTGGTGCTGGAGAACGACGTCAACCTCATGACCCTGGGGGAATACGCTCAGGGTGCCGGGGCCGGGGTGGAGAACCTGGTGCTCATCCACGTGGGCCTCGGCATCGGCGCCGGCATCCTCATCGGCGGCCGGCTCTACCGGGGGGCCCGGGACGCGGCGGGGGAGGTGGGCTACCTGCCCTTCGGCCCCTGGTCCCCTGCCCGGCACCCCGGGGACTACGGCCTCTTTGAGCAGCACTACTCGGCCCGGGGTCTGGCCCTCCGGATGCAGGCGGCGGCCGGGGGCGAACTGCCCGGGGTCGATCCCGACCGGGCCATCGCTCTCCTGTGCCAGTACGCCCGGATGGCCATCCCCTGGGCTCAGGCCCTCCTGGACGACGCGGTCCGCCACTGGGCATTCGCAGTGGCCGCGGTGGCCTGCATCCTCAACCCCGAGCGGGTGCTCCTGGCCGGTCAGATCGAGCAGGCCGGGGAGGAGGGGCTGGAGCGGATTCGGGCCCACCTGGCGGGGCTGGTCCCGGTGCCGCCGGAGGTCCGATTTGCCTCCCTGGGCCCCCGGGCGGGGCTGGTGGGGGCGGTGGCCAGCGCCCTGGCGGCGGTCGAGGACCCGCCCCTGGCCGGCCTCCCGCGCCTGCCGGGGGAGGGGGCGGCGGCCCGCTCGCCGGCACCGGATGCGGAACTGCACGGGTGAGGGTGGGCGCAGGTCGGGAGGCGGCATGAGGGTGGGCAGAAATGGTGACGCGCAAGGGCGGGTGTAAGCGGTGACGGATAAGGGTGGGCACAAGTCGTGATTCCGGTGAAGCTTGAGGACGTCTCCAAGGTCTACCCCGGCGGCGCGGCGGCGGTCCGGGACGTGAACCTGACCATCGGGGCGGGGGAGTTCTTCACCCTCCTCGGCCCCTCGGGATGCGGCAAGACCACGACCCTCCGGATGATCGCCGGCTTTGTCCTGCCGTCCTCCGGCCGGATCTGGTTCGGGGACCGGGATGTCACCCGGGTGCCGCCCAACGAGCGGGACACGGGGATGGTCTTTCAGAACTACGCCCTCTTCCCGCACATGACGGTCTTCGAGAACGTCGCCTTTGGCCTCCGGGTCCGCCGGCTGCCGAAGGACGAGATCCGGCGCCGGGTGGAGGAGGCCCTGGCCCAGGTGCACCTGGCCGGGTTCGGGCCCCGGCGGGTCGACGAGCTTTCCGGCGGCCAGCAACAGCGGGTGGCCCTGGCCCGGGCCCTGGTGATCCGGCCGAAGGTGCTGCTCCTCGACGAGCCCCTCTCCAACCTGGACGCCAAGCTCCGGGAGGAGACCCGGTCGGAGATCCGGCGGCTGCAGCGGGAGCTGGGGATCACCGCGATCTACGTCACCCACGACCAGGCCGAGGCGATGGCCATCTCCGACCGGATCGCGGTGATGGAGGGCGGCCGGGTGCACCAGGTGGGCACCCCCCAGGAGATCTACCACCGGCCGGCCACCCGGTTCGTCGCCACCTTCATCGGCAAGAGCAACCTCTTCGAAGGGGTCCTCACCCGGGTGGAGGGCAACACCGGCTGGGTCCAGGTCGGGGAGTGGGAGGTGGGGGTGCACCTGCACCGGCGGAACCCCGGGGTCGATCCCCGGCCCGGGCGGCGGGTCCTCCTCTCCATCCGCCCCGAGGCGCTCCAGCCCGCGAGCGACCAGGAGCACGCCAACGTGCTGGCGGGCACCGTGGAGCGGGTGGAGTTCGGCGGGGCGTACACCGAGTACACCGTCGCCGCGGGGTCCCTCAAGGTGATGGCCGCCATCGCGGCGGGCGACGGCGACCTGCGCCGGGTGGGCGACCCCCTGCGGCTCTACGTGCCGCCGGAGCGAATCTTCCTGGTGGAGTGAACCCCCATGTCCAGGCAGTCCTGGGTCCTACGATGGCAGGCCTTCCGGTCCTCACCCGCGGTGCCTTACCTTCTTCTCCTCCCCCTGGTCCTGGTGCTCTGGGGCTATGTGGTCCAGCCCCTTCTGGCCACCTTCTGGGCCAGCGTCACCGCCGAGGACGGGGGGCTGACCCTCCGGCACTACCGGGACTTCTTCCGCCCGGGGGGCAGCGCCAACCTGGAGGCGCTTCTGACCAGCGTCTGGATCTCCCTGCTGAGCGTGCTGACCTGCGGCCTGGTGGGGGTGCTGCTGGCGTACCTCCTGGCCAGGTTTGAGTTCCCCGGCCGCCGGCTCCTGGAGAGCCTGGCCGTGGTGCCCATGGCCCTGCCGCCCCTGGTGGGGGTGCTGACCTTTGTCTTCCTCTACGCGGAGAGCGGCATCATCCCCCGGGGGCTGAAGGTGCTCCTGGGCCTGGAGCAGGTGCCCTTCGCCCTCCGGGGCTTCTGGGGCGTGCTGGTGGTCCACACCTTCACCATGTACCCGTACTTCTACATGCCCGTTGCGGCGGCGCTGGCCGGTCTCGACCCTTCCCTGGAGGAGGCGGCCTACAACCTGGGGGCCCGGCGGTGGCAGGTCTGGACCCGGGTGATCCTGCCCATGCTGACCCCGGCCCTGGTCGCGGGGTCCCTCCTGGTCTTCATGGTCTCCATGGCCTCGTACACCGCGCCCCTGATCTTCGGCGTGGATCGGACCCTCACCATGCAGATCTACATCTCCCGGACCAACGGAGACCTGGACCTCGCCGCGGCCCAGGCGACGGTCCTCTCGATGGTCTCCATCGCCTTCCTCCTGCTGATGCGGTGGTACCAGGGGCAGCGGAGCTACCGGAGCCTCTCCAAGGGGGTCAGCGGACGGCGCGCCGAGGTGCGCCATCCCCTCCTGCGGCTCCTGGCCATGGCGGCCGCAGTGCTCCTCACCGTCGTCCTGCTGCTCCCGGTGCTCACCCTGGTCCTCATCTCCTTCTCCCGGGACGGGACCTGGACCGTCCAGGTGCTCCCGCCGGAGTACACCCCGGAGAACTACCTCCGGCTCTTCCGGGAGCCCAAAGCCTGGGTGCCGATCCGGAACAGCCTGCAGATGAGCGCCCTGGCCACCCTGGGGGCCATCGTGGTCGGCACCCTCGGGGCCTACGCGACGGTCCGGATGCCCGTCCGGGGCCGGGGGCTCCTGGACGTGGCCTTCATGCTCCCCTGGGCCCTGCCGGGGACGGTGGTGGCCATCAACCTCATCGCCGCCTTCAACCAGCCCTCGGTCTTCAGCTTCGGGCAGGTGCTGGTGGGCACCTACTGGATCATCCCCCTGGCCTACTTCGTCCGGTTCGTGCCCCTGGTCTTCCGCTCCGGCGCCGCGGCCCTGCACCAGATGGACCCCAGCCTGGAGGAGGCCGCCCGGAACCTGGGGGCCACCTGGTGGGTGAGCTTCCGGCGGGTAACCCTGCCCCTGATGGCCCGAGGGGTCCTGGGGGGCGCGCTCCTGGCCTTTGTCCAGGGGGTGGGGGAGTTCGTCGCCTCGATCCTCCTCTACACCCCCTCCAACCAGCCCCTCTCGGTGGCCATCTACAACCGGATGTACTCCTTTGAGTTCGGCACCGCCGCGGCCTACGGGGTGCTCCAGATCCTGCTGATCCTGCTGGTGCTCTACATCACCAACCGGCTCGACGCCCGGGGCACGGCAGTGGTGTGAGGCGAGAGGAGGGCGGCCATGGCCTGCATCCAGCCGGTGACCCGGATCCCGGGGGTGGAACTCGGCGACTGGGTCCAGAAGGCGGACTTTGCCATCCTGCCCCTGGGGGCGGTGGAGTGGCACGGCCCCCACCTGCCCCTGGGGACCGACCTCATCCTGTGCGAGGGCTTTGCCCGGGCCGCGGCGGAGGCCGGGGAGTTCACCGCGGTCCTCTACCCCCCGGTGCCCTACGCGGCCTGCCCCGGGAAGACCCGGGGTTACCCGGGCACCGTGGCGGTCCGTCCGGAGACGGCCCTGGCGTACCTCATCGACGTTCTCGAGGGGATCCTCGCCACCGGCTTTGTCCGGGTGCTCCTCCTCAACGCCCACGACGGGAACATGTCCATGGCCCGGGCGGCGATGGAGTGGGTCTCCGGCCGGCACCGGTGCAGCCTCCTGCTGGTCAACTGGTGGCAGCTGGTCACCCCGGAGGAGACCGCCGCCCAGGGGCTCTTTGCCGGCCACAGCGGCCGGGGCCACGGCGGCCCCTACGAGGGGTCGGTCACCTGGGCCTTCGCCCCGGAGGCGGTCCGGCCCGGGGCGGCCCGGGAGATCGTCCCCCGGCCGGCCCTGGCCACCGACCGGCCCCACGTCCTGGTGGAGTCCTGCCCCAGCCCCTGGGAAGGGTACGCAGGCCTCATCGGGCAGATGGACCGGGAGAAGGGGGAGCGGATCGTCCGGGAGGCCACCGGCCACTTGGGCCGGCTGATCCGGGCCTGGCTGGCCGCGCCCCTGCCCGATCCGCCTCCCGGCGCCGGTTCCCACTCAGCCGGTCCCCACACAGCCGGTCCCCACTTATCCGCTGGGAGATGAGCTTCCTTGTCGATACGGAAAGAGATCGAGGCCCGGGACGGCACCGCCTTTCCCGGGCGCACCTACGCCGAGACGGTGCTGGCGCCGGTCTATGAGACGGCGAGGCAGCACCTCCTGGAGCCCCTGGTGGAGGTCCACCGGGCCCACCTGGTGATGCTGGCGGAGACCGGCCTTATCCCCCGGGAGCAGGGGCAGGCCATCGCCCGCGCCCTCCGGGCCCTGGACCTGGAGGCCCTGGCCCGATCCCGGTACGACGGCCGGTACGAGGACCTCTTCTTCTGCGTCGAGGACCACCTGCTCCGGACCGCCGGGGAGGTGGCGGGGAACCTCCACATCGGCCGGAGCCGGAACGACATGGGGGTGACCCTCTACCGGCTGGTGCTCCGAGAGCGGCTGCTGGGGGCGCTGGAGGCGGCGGTGGGGCTCCACGCCGCGCTCCTGGAGGTGGCGGAGCAGCACGCCGAGACCGTCATGCTCGCCTACACCCACACCCAGCCGGCTCAGCCTACCACCCTGGGCCACTGGCTCCTGGCCGCGGCCGATGTGCTGGCCCGGGACATCCGGCGGCTCATCCGGGCCTACGAGGAGGCCAACCGGAGCCCCATGGGGGCCGCGGCCCTGGGCACCACCGGCTTTGCCATCGACCGGGAGCGGGTGGCGGAGCTTCTGGGCTTCGACGGGGTGGTGGAGAACGCCTACGACGCGGTGGCCGCAGCGGATTACCTGGGCAGCGCCGCCGCGGCGGTGGAGCTCGCGGCCATCGACATGGGCCGGGTGGTCCAGGACTTCCTTCTCTGGGCCACCCAGGAGTTCGGTGCCATCCGGGTGGCAGACGCCTACGTCCAGTGCAGCAGCATCATGCCCCAGAAGCGGAACCCGGTCTCCCTGGAGCACTGCCGGGCGCTCCTGAGCAGCGCGGCGGGTTCGGCGGCCGCGGTGCTCCAGATGCTCCACAACACCCCCTTCGGCGACATCGTCGACACCGAGGACGACCTGCAGCCCCACCTCTGGCGGGCCCTGGAGGCCTTCGGGAATGCCCTGAGGCTTCTCACCGCGGTCGTCGCCACCCTGGAGGTGCGGGCTGACCGACTCCTGGAGCGGGCCCGGGCGAGCTACGCCAGCGTGACGGAACTGGCGGACTCCCTGGTCCGGGAGCACGGCATCCCCTTCCGGCAGGCCCACCGGGTGGTCTCCGCCGCGGTGCGGGAGGCCCTGGCCCGGGGGATCGAGGACGTCCGCCGGGTTCCCTCCGCCCTCTGGGAGGAGGCGGCGGCCCGGGTCCTGGGCCGGCCCCTCCGCCTGGATCCGGAGCGGGTCCGGCAGGCGCTGGACCCCGAGCACTTCGTCGCGGTCCGCCGGGTCCGGGGCGGGGTGGCGCCGGCGGAGGTCCGGCGGATGCTGGCGGACCGCCAGGGGCGGCATCAGGACCTGGTCCGGTGGCTCCGGGAGGCCCGGGACCGGCTGGAGCGGGCCCGGGCGAAGCTGGACGCGGCCTTCGCCGCCCTGGCCGGAGGCCAGGGCTACGGTGCAGAGGGCGGCGCAGCCGCCCAGGGGAGGGAGGCGCCATGACCGGCGAGGTGGTCCTGGCGGTGGACGGGGGCGGCACCAAGTGCCGGGCGGTGCTGGTCGACCCCCGGAGGGGGGTGGTGGGCCGGGGCCGGGCCGGGGCCTGCAACCCCCATTCCGTCGGGGACGAACGGGCCCTGGCCGCCCTCCGGGAGGCCATCGCCGGGGCCTGTGCCGACGGGGTGCCCGGGGGCCGGCTGGGGCGGGTGGTCTGCGGCCTGGCGGGGGTCGACAGCCCCACCGGCGCCGCCCGGGGTCAGGCCCTGGTCCGGCAGGCCCTGGCGGACCTGGGGCTGAGCGCCGGGGAGGTGCTGGTGGAGAACGACGCCCTGGTGGTCCTCCGGGGGCTCGCCCCCGGCGAGGAAGGGCTGATCGTGGTGGCCGGCACCGGCTCGGTGGTCTACGCCCGGCACCAGGGCCGTACCGTGCGGGTGGGCGGCTGGGGCCACCGGGTCGAAGACGAGGGCAGCGGCCTGGCCATCGCCCGGGCGGCCCTGGCCGCGGCCTACCGGGCCTGGGACGGGTACGGGGAGGAGACCGCCCTGGTCGGGGCCCTCTGCCGCGCGGTGGGCACGGCGGACCCCATCGGCCTGCAGGAGTGGCTTTACCGGCGGGAGACCGGCCTTGAGGACATTGCCGGGCTTACGCCGGTGGTGGCGGAGGTCGCAGCGGCGGGGGACGCCGTCGCCGGGGCGATCCTGGCGGAGGCGGGCGCCCGGCTGGCGACCATGGCCGCGGCGGCCGCCCGGCGGTCCGGCCTGGCCGGGCGCCCCGGGTTTGCGGCCCTCGCGATGGGCGGGGTGCTCCGCCACTGCCGGCCGGTCCAGGAGGCTTTCTTCAAGAAGTTGCAGGAACTCTGCTCGGCGGCCCGGCCGGAGGTGCTGGCGGAGGAGCCGGTCCTCGGGGCGGCGCTCCTCGCCCTGGGGGGCATCGAGGCGGTCCCGCCGGAACTGGTCCGGCGGCTCCGGGAACAGCTCGCCTGAGCAGGGGAGGTGGCGTGAGCCGGAAAGCTCGCCTGAGCTGGGGAACTCACGTGAGCCTGGGAACTCACGTGAGCCTGGGAACTCACATGAGCCGGGGAACTCATATGAGCCGGGGCCGGTGGGGTGGCCTCGGTGGCCCGGCAGGAGAGTGCGGGTTGCGTGCCGAATACGACATTGCCTTTCTTTCGCATCTTTAATTAAGTTGCGGGTGCGAAAGGTGGATCCTTGAAAACGAGGGGGGACGTGCTCGTGTTCCGTCGGAGGTTCTGGTTCGGACTGCTCACGGCTCTGGCTGTGGCCATCGCCGGGTGCGGCGGGCAGGGTGCCGCGCCCCAGGGCGGGTCGGACGCTCAGGCCCCGGCCGGCGGCGGTGAGCAGTCTGGCGGGCAGGAAGAGGAGCGGCTGGTGATCTACACCGCCCGGGACAAGAGCGTCGTCGACTTCGTGGTGCCCCGGTTTGAGGAGGCCCACCCCGAGTACAAGGGGAAGGTGGAGGTCCTCACCATGGGCGCCCAGGAGATCCTGGAGCGGGTCCGGGCGGAGAAGGCCAACCCCCAGGCGGACGTCTGGTGGGGCGGCACCCAGCAGGCCCTGAGCCAGGCGGCGAAGGAAGGGCTGCTGGCGGCGGTGAAGCCTAGCTTTGCCGACCAGGTCCCGGCCGAGTACAAGGACCCCAACGGCTACTGGTACGGCGAGATCCTGCTGCCCGAGGTGATCATGTACAACACCGAGGCCCTCTCGCCGGAGGAGGCGCCTCAGGACTGGGACGACCTGGTGGATCCCAAGTGGAAGGGGAAGATCATCATCCGGGCGGTGCCCGCGTCGGGGACGATGCGGACCATCTACGCCGCGATGATCTACCGGTTCTACGAGCAGGACGGCAAGCCCGACCGGGGCTTTGAGTGGCTGAAGAAGCTGGACGCCAACACCAAGGAGTACGCCGCCAACCCGACGGACCTCTACCTGAAGCTCGCCCGGCAGGAGGGGCTCCTCAGCCTCTGGAATCTGCAGGACATCCTGATCCAGAAGGAACAGAAAAACATGCCCTTCGGCTACGTGGTGCCGAAGAGCGGCGCCCCCATCCTGGTGGACGGCGTGGCGGTGGTCCAGGGCGCCAAGCACCCCAGGGCGGCGGAGAAGTTCCTGGAGTTCCTCTTCAGCCAGGAGCTCCGGACCGCGCTGGCGACCGAGTACTACCAGATTCCCACCATCCCGCTGGACCAGGAGCCGGAGTGGCTCAGAGGCCTCGAGCTGAAGGCCATGGAGCTTGACTGGGATGTGATGGCGGCCAACGAGAAGGACTGGATCCAGTACTGGGATCAGAACATCAAGGGGAAGGGCGATCAGTAAGGGGACGGACGATCGGTAAACTGCCGGAAGGGGGTCGCCGACCGTGCGCGGGCACCATCGGCGTCTGTTTGCCTGGCTGACCGTCTGGCTCTTGGCAGTGGCGATCGTCCTCCCCTTCCGTCCCACCCCTGCCGCTGCCGCCAGCGAACGGGCCGTGGTGGAGCTCTGGCAGGCCCTGGTTCCCCTGCGGTCCGTCAACACCTTCATGAATACCGGGGCCCACCCCGATGACGAGCAGAGCAGCCTCCTGGCTTACCTTTCCCAGGGGGTGGGCGCCCGGGTGATCAGCGTCATCGCCACCCGGGGCGAGGGCGGCCAGAACGCCATCGGCGCCGAATACAACGCCGCCCTCGGCGTGGTCCGGTCCCGGGAACTGGCGGAAGCCGGCCAGGCCTTCGGGGTCGAGGTCCGGCACCTGAGCGAGGACTTCGACGATCCCATCTTCGACTTCGGCTTCTCCAAGACCCCGGAGGAGACCCTGGCCCACTGGGGGCATGACCGGGCCCTGGAGCGGCTGGTCCGGGTGATCCGGGAGACCCGGCCGGACGTGGTGATGCCCTCGTTCCTTGACGTGGACGGCCAGCACGGCCACCACCGGGCGGTGACGGTGCTCACCCTCGAGGCCTTCCGGGCCGCGGCGGACCCGGAGGCCTTCCCGGAGCACCTGGCGGAGGGGCTCCGCCCCTGGCAGATCAAGAAGCTCTACCTGCCAGCGGCGGAGAGCCGGGGCACCTACGACTCCGAGGGGATCCCGCCCACCCTGGAGGTGCCCGTGGGGGAGTACGACCCGATCCTGGGGGCTTCCTACGTCCAGATCGGCGAGGAGTCCCGGGCCTACCACAAGAGCCAGGGGATGGGGCAGCCGGTCCCGGAGGGGCCCCGGACCTTCCCGGTGCACCTCCTGGAGAGCAAGGTGCCGGTGCCCCAGCCCGAGCAGTCCCTCTTCGACGGCCTGCCCCGGACCGTGGGGGACCTGGCGGAGCAGGTGGAGGACCGGGAGCTGAAGACCATGCTCCTGAGCCTCCAGGAGATCATCGACGCGGCGGTGGCGGCCTACCCCGACTACCGGCGGGTGAGCGACCTGGTCCACAAGGGGCTGAACGTGGTCCGGCAGGCCCGGGCCCGGATCGCAGCCCTGGAGTGGGCGGACCCGGAGCTCCGGTATGACCTGGACCACCGGCTGGCGGTGAAGGAGCAGCAGTTTGTCCGGGCCAGCCGGGCCGCGATCCTGCTGGTCACCCGCCTCACCGCGGACACCTACGAACTCACCCGGGGCGCCAGCGCCACCCTCACCCTCACCGCCTTTGTCGGCGGGCCGGTGCCCCTGGAGGACGTGCGCCTGGAGCTGGCAGCCCCGGCCGGGTGGCAGGTGGAGCCCGTGGAGGTCCCGGCGGCGGCCCGGCTGAGCTACAACCAGACCCTCACCGCCCGGTTCAAGGTCACCGCGCCGGCCGACGCCCCCTTCTTCCACCCCTACCGGCCCCTGGACCTCTACGGCCTGGTCCACTACACCGCGGCCGGTGTGCCCGTGACCGTCAAGGTGGAGCCGGCGGCCGACGTCGCGGTGCTGCCGGACCTTTCCCTCCAGCCCCAGCCGGATGGGCTGATCTACAACCTGGAGGAGCCCGGGAAGCTGACGGTGACCGTGGTGGCCACCAGTTACCGGGACGGCCCGGTGGAGACGGAGCTTTCCCTGGCCGCCCCCGCCGGGTGGCAGGTGGAGCCGGCCGCCGCGCCCGTTGTCTTCCAGGGCCGGGGCGAGGTCCGGAGCGTCCGGTTCACCGTCACCCCGCCGGCGAACCTTGCCCCGGGGCGGTACACCCTCCGGGTCCAGGCCGAGGGGCAGGCCCGGTCCGGCGAGTACGTCCGGGTGATCGAGTACGACCACATCGGCCGCACCTACATGGTCCTCCCCGGGGCGGTGGAGGTGCAGGCCTTCCCGGTCAAGGTGCCGAAGGAGCTGCGGGTGGGCTACGTGGCCAGCGGTTTTGACCGGGTGCCCGAGGCCCTCCGCCAGCTCGGGATCCAGGTGGACCTCCTGGACGAGGAGGACCTGACGAGCGGCGACCTGTCGGTCTACGACACCATCGTCGTGGGCATCCGGGCCCTCCGGGTCCGGCCCGACCTGGTGGCAGCCATGCCCCGGCTCCACGAGTACGTCTACGGCGGCGGCAACCTGGTGGTCCAGTACCACCAGCCCGGGGACAACTGGGACCCGGAGCGGAGCGCCCCGTACTACCTCCAGATCGGCAGCCCGTCCATCCGGTGGCGGGTGACCGACGAGGCGTCGCCGGTGACGGTCCTGGTGCCGGACCATCCGCTCCTCAACCGGCCCAACGCCATCGGTCCGGAGGACTGGCAGGGCTGGGTGAAGGACCGGGGCCTCTACTTCCCCTCCAAGTGGGCGCCGGAGTTCACGCCGCTCCTCTCCATGAACGACCCCGGCGAGGCCCCCCTCACCGGCAGCCTCCTCACCGCCACCTACGGCAAGGGCCGGTACACCTACACGAGCCTCATCCTGTACTACCAGCTGGAGCAGCGGGTCCCTGGCGCATACCGGCTCTTCGTCAACCTGATTACCCCGTAGTCGCCCCCGGTTTCGGCACAGGAGAGAAGCCCCCACCTCAAAGGGTGGGGGCTTTTCCTTGTGGGGTGGGCTCCCCATCCGGGGGGCCTTTTCTCCTGGGATGAATCGTCCACCGAAACGGGTGCGGATCTGGCAGGAATCTGCCCCCGGGAGTGCGAAAGACTAGTACGGAAGTTCGCGCACATCTTTTCGCCGTGTGCAAACGTTTTCCCGGCGATGGGGTGAGGATGCTGCCGGGACGGCGACCCTCTGGCACAGGTGGTGGTCCGCCCGGAATGGATGGATGCTCGCAGGCCGAGAGCCGCCGAAGCGGCCGCTCGTCCAGGAGGAAGTGGCCAGGACGAGGTGACCGGAGGCAGCCTTGAGTTCCCGTGAGGGGAGATGGAACCATGAGGAAGGCCCTGGTTTCGCTGGTCGCCGGGCTGATGGCCCTGTCGGTGCTGGCCGGGTGCGGCGGCAAGTCCGCCCAGGATGGCGGGCAGGGCGGCGGCAGCGCCCGGCAGGAGGCCAAGGAGATCGTCCTCTTCAACCTGAAGGTGGAGATCGACCAGGCCCTGAAGAACCTGGCCGCGGACTTCGAGAAGGAGAAGGGCATCCGGGTCCAGGTCAAGTCCTGCGGCGGCGGCTGCGACTACGGGGCCCAGCTCCGGGCGGAGATGCAGACGGGTCGGGAGCCGGACATCTTTGTCATGGAAGGGCCGAGCGCCCTGGAGATCTGGGGCCACAAGGTTGCGGACCTCTCCAACGAGCCCTGGGTCGCCCACGTGAACCCCGAACTCCTCGGCCTGAAGCAGGACGGCAAGATCGTCGGCTTCCCGGTGGCCATCGAGGGCTACGGCCTCATCTACAACAAGTCGATCCTGGACAAGGTCGGCGTCGACCCGGAGTCCATCCGGACCTACGCGGACCTGGAGGCGGCCTTCAAGGCCATCGACGCCCGAAAGGATGAACTGGGGCTGGACGCGGTGGTCTCCTACACCCTGAAGGAGACCTGGGTCAGCGGCAACCACACCTTCAACATCTACCTCGCGGCCCGGGACAACCCCGACCAGTTTGCCGACGACTTCCTGGCGGGGAAGGTGGACGTCACCAAAGACCCCATCGCCCGGGACTACGCCCGGCTGGTCAAGCTCCTCATCGACTACTCGGACAAGGACATGCTGGAGTCCCTGGACTACAACGCCCAGGTGGCGGCCTTTGGCACCGGCAAGACCGCCTTCCTGCACCAGGGCAACTGGGTCTATCCCAACCTGAAGGACCTCAACGTCACCTTTGACATGGGGATCGTCCCCCTGGCCCTGAACGACTCCAAGTACGCCTCCCACATCCCCGTGGGCGTGCCGTCCTACTACGTGGTCAACAAGGACTCCAAGTATGTGAACGAGGCCAGGGAGTTCGTGAACTACATCGCCATGACCGAGCGGGGCCACCGGTACATGATCGAGGAGGCCTTCATGGTTCCGGCTTTCAAGAACGTGAAACTGGAGCCGACGGACCCGCTGGCGAAGGCGATCATGAAGTACAACGCCGAGGGGCGGACCCTCACCTGGCAGTTCGGCAAGTACTCGGCGGATAACTTCGGCATGCAGACCATCGCCCCGATTACCGCGCAGTTTGCCAAGGACGGGGACGTGGAGAAGTTCCTGGCGGCCATCGACCGGGCGGCCAAGGAGTACGCCGCCAGCAAGGGCCGGAACTAGCCCGGGCCTGGGGGTGAGCACAGCGGGGGAGAACAGAGAGAGGGGTCTCTCCCCCTCTCTCTGTTTGTTCCCCGGGCCTCTCGCGACGGATCCCCCGGGGACTCCGGCGGTGGGTCCCCGTCTTCTCCGACGGGCCTGCTGGCCGGCGACAGCCGGGCGCGGTGGGGGGAGTGGGCAGCATGCGGCAGTCGACGGAAGCGAAGGTGGTCTTCTGGGGCTTTCTTAGCCCCACGCTGTTTGCGTTCTTGATGATCATTGTCATCCCATTTATTCTCGGTGTTTACTACTCGTTTACCGAATGGACTGGGGTGGCCGGGGCAAGCAACGCCTGGGTGGGTCTGCAGAACTACGCCGACCTCTTGCGGGAGAAGCGGTTCTTCTACTCCTTTGCCGTAACCGCGGCCTACTCCCTGGTCTCCATGGTGGTCATCAACCTGGTGGCCTTTGTCCTCGCCCTGCTGGTCACCCAGGAACTGAAGGGGCGGAACATCTACCGGGCCGGGTTCTTCCTTCCCAACGTCATCGGCGGCCTGATCCTGGGGTACATCTGGCAGTTTGTCTTCAACTCGGCCCTGCCCAGGTTGGGGGACCTGCTGTCCATCGGCTTCCTCCGGAAGTCGATGTTGGCGGACCCCCGGACCGCCTTTTTCGCCCTGGTCTTCGTGGTCTCGTGGCAGTACGCCGGCTACATCATGATGATTTACGTGGCCGCCCTGCAGAACGTGCCCCAGGAACTCCTCGAGGCGGCGGCTATCGACGGGGCGGGGCCCTGGCAGCGGCTCCGGCACATCACCCTGCCGATGATCGCCCCGGCGTTCACCGTCAACTCTTTCCTCACCCTGGTCAACTCCTTCAAGCAGTTTGACGTCAACGTCTCCCTCACCGGCGGGATGCCCACCACGACCTTCGCCGGCGAGCCCGTCTTTGCCACCGAGCTTCTGGCCATGAACATCTACAACACGGCTTTGGCCATGAACGATTACGCCAGGGGGCAGGCCAAGGCCGTGGTCTTCTTTGTGGTGCTGGCGGTCCTCTCCCTGCTCCAGGTCTACTTCAACAAGAAGCGGGAGGTCGAGCTCTGATGCGACGGCGCAAGGCCTACCTGCTCCTCCTGGAACTGGTGACGGCCCTCCTCTTCGTGCTGTACTTCTCGCCCTTTTACATCCTGGTGGTGAATGCCTTCAAGTCCCGGTACGAGGTGCTGACCGACGTCCTGGGCCTGCCGGACAGCTGGAGCCAGGCGATGGCCAACCTCCGGGCCATCCTGGCGAATCCCAACCTCCGGTTCGGCGCCTCGGCGCTCAGTTCCGTCATCATCACCTCGTGCTCCCTGGTGGTGATCGCCCTCTTCTCCGCGATGGCCGCCTGGGTGCTGGTCCGGACCAGGAGCCGGGTCTCGACCTTCGTGTTCATGATGTACGTGGCCGCCATGGTGATCCCGTTCCAGGTGGTGATGCTCCCCCTGGTCTCCTGGATGCGGATGATCCACCAGTGGACGGGCATCCCCATGCTGCGGACCTACCACGGGCTGATCTTTGCCTACCTGGGCTTTGGCTCGTCTCTCTCCATTTTCCTCTACCACGGTTTCATCAAGGGGATCCCCAAGGAACTGGAGGAGGCTGCGATCATTGACGGCTGCTCCCGGCCCCAGGTCTTCTTCCGGATCATCCTGCCGATCCTGCGGCCGGTGACGGTGACGGTGCTGATCCTGAACGGCATCTGGATCTGGAACGACTTCCTGCTGCCCCTGCTCATGCTCGGGATCGGCAACGAGATCCAGACCATCCCGCTGGCCATCGCCGGGTTCATCGGTTCCTTTGTCAAGCAGTGGGAGCTGATCATGCTGGCCCTGCTCCTGGCCATCGTGCCGGTGGTGGTCCTGTTCCTCCTGGCCCAGAAGCACATCATCCGGGGCATGGTGGAGGGTTCGGTCAAGGGGTGATGCTGATTAGGAGGGGAGACATGGCAGCGAAGTTTCTTCCCAGCGCGGTGCTGGGCAATTCCCGGCTCCTGGTGACCCTGGCGGGAAGCGGGGAGATCCAGGGGCGGTTCTGGCCCCACGTGGAGGGCCCGCAGCACGGGGGGCGGCGGCGGTCGGGGGGGGG
>QGUP01000326.1 GCA_003242505.1 Bacillota bacterium | reverse complement strand
GCCCGGGCCGCGGCCAGGATCCGCTCGAAGAGTTCAGCCACCGTGGGCACGTCCCGGATCAGCCCCACCCCCTGACCGGCGTAGACAAACCCTTCCTCGAGTTCGCCCGCCAGGGCGGCCCGGGCGTTCACCTGGCCGGAGATGAGGGGAAGCAGTTCCTCCAGGGTCGCCCCCCGGCCCTCCGCCTCCAGGATCCGCCGGGCGCCGCCGCTCTGGAGCACCCGGGCCGGCCGGCCGATGCTCCGCTCCACGATCACCGTGTCCGTCGCCTCGGCCCGGACCAGGGCTTCCTTGTAGGCCGGGTGCGCCGGGCACTCCGCCACCGCCACGAACCGGGTGCCCATCTCGATCCCCTCGGCCCCCAGGGCCAGGGCCGCCACCAGCCCCCGGCCGTCGGCGATGCCGCCGCTGGCCACCACCGGGATCTTGACCGCGTCCACCACCCGGGGGATGAGGGCCATGGTGCCGATGTCCTCCCGGCCCAGGTGGCCGCCGCCGTCAAAGCCCACCGCGATCACCGCGTCGGCCCCGAGGGCCTCGGCCTTCTGGGCGGTCCGGACCGAGGCGACCAGGACCAGTTTCTTCACTCCCGGCACCCGCTGGTCGATGTACCGCATGTAGGGCTCCGGGTTGCCGCCGGTGATGGTGACGATCCGGACCCCGGCCTCCAGGGCCGCGTCGATGTACGGCTCCAGGGGCCGGTGACCCATCGCGAAATTGACGGCAAAGGGCCGATCCGTCAGCTGCCGCACCCGCTCGATCTCCGCCTTCAGGGCCTCCGGGCTCGGGAGGGTCGCGGCGGTGATCTGGCCCAGCCCCCCTGCCCGGCTGACCGCGGCGCAGAGCTCGGCCCTGGCCAGGTAGGCAAGGCCCCCCTGGATGATGGGCACTTCGATCCCGAGAAGTTCCGTGATCCGGGTCTTGAACATCTGCCATCGGCCACCCCTTCCCTCGGTCTGACTTTTTCCATTGTACCGTACCGGTCGTATGGTGCCGGTACCGGTCGCATGGTACCGGTCCCGGTCGTATGGTACCGGTGGCACCCCAGCGGTCCCTCGGCCGGAGCCCCCGGCGCCTCCTCGCTCCGGCCCGGCGGACCCGGCCGGTGCCGGCGCTGCCGCACCGGCTCGACCCGCGCCCGCAGCATCCAGACATAGACTGTGATGCCCCAGAAGACACCGGAGGGATCGACCCATGCCATTTTCGCCGCGCCGCCTCGTTCCCTGGATCCTCACGCTTGCGTTCCTGGTCGCGGGCTGCGGCGCCCCCGCGGCCGGTCCGACGGCATCTGGTCCGGAGCCGCCGGCTGCCCCGGCGACGGAAACGCCGGACGCCCCCGCCACGGAGACTTCGGCCGGGGAAGGAGCCGGTGAGGCCCCGGCGGCGAACACCGGCGCCGCCCCGGAGGTTCCCCCGGGCGTACCTCAGGAAGCCCGCCCGGCGGTGGTAGAGCGGGTGGTGGACGGCGACACCCTGGAGGTGCAGGTGGACGGCCGGACCGAGCGGGTCCGGCTGATCGGGGTCGACACCCCGGAAGTCCACGGCCAGGTGGAGCCCTACGGCCCCGAGGCTTCGGCGTTCACCAAGCAGGTGCTGGCCCCGGGCACCCGGATCTGGCTGGAGCAGGACGTTGAGCCCCGGGACCGCTACGGCCGGCTGCTGGCTTACGTCTGGCTGGCCGACGGCCGGCTCTTTAACGAGGTTCTCGTCCGGGAGGGGTACGCCCAGCTTCTCACCATCCCGCCCAACGTCAAGTACGTGGAGCGGCTGACCGCGGCCCAGCGGGAGGCCCGGGAGGCCGGCCGGGGGCTCTGGGCCCTGGCAGACGCCGCTTCCCCGGCCCAGCCGGCCCCGGCCACCGGTGCCGGCAACGAAAAGGCCGGGGCCCGTCACGCGACTGGCACACCGGCCCTCCGGTACGATCCCAACGGCCCGGACCGGGACTGCGACGACTTTGCCACCCAGGCCGAAGCTCAGGCATTCTTTGAGGCCGCAGGCGGCCCCGCCCGGGACCCCCACGGCCTGGACCGGGATGGGGACGGGGTGGCGTGCGAGTCCCTGCCCTGAGTCCCTGCCGGAACAAGGCGTCTCGGGCCACGCCATAACACGACGGCTCCAGCCACGCCGGCGCCGCCTGAGGCGGGCGGTGGCTGGAGCCGTCCGTTGTGCCGGTGCCGTCCGCTTTGCTGGTTCAGAACTCGGTGATCACCGTGAAGCCCACGGTGCGGAACTCGCTCATGGCCTGCAGCACATCGCTGGCCTCTTCCAGCTTGACGGTGCGGGAGACCAGGGACCGTGGCTTCAGCCGCCCCTGCTCCACCAGCGCCAGGAGACCCTGGTACTGGGGATGCGGATTGCCGAGGCTGCCCACGAACTCCAGCTCCATGGAGACGATGAGGTCGGTGGGCAGAGCCACCATCCCCTGTTCCTCCTGGCCGGTGAGGCCCACCTGCACGTGGCGGCCACCCTTCCGGAGGCAGAGCACCGAGTTGAGGATGGTCTCCCGGGTGCCCAGGGCGTCGATGGAGACGTGGGCCCCACCCCGGGTGATCTCCCGAATCGCCCCCGGCACCGACTCCCGCCGGGCGTTCACCGTGGCCACGGCGCCCTCCCGCCGGGCGATCTCCAGCTTGGCGTCGTCGATATCCACGGCGATGACCCGGGCGCCGATGGCGTAGGCCGTCTGGATCGCGGAAAGCCCCACCCCGCCGGCGCCGTGGACCGCCACCCAGTCGCCGGGCTGGACGTTGCCCCGGATGACCGCGTGGTAACCGGTCATGTACCGGCAGCCGATGGCCGCGGCGGTGACAGAATCCACCCCCTCGGGCAGCTTGATGGCGTTAAAGTCAGCGTTGGGGATCCGGACGTACTGGGCATACGCGCCGTCCAGGGAGAAGCCGAAGATCTTCAGATCCTCGCAGCGATTCGGCACACCGCTCAGGCAGTAGGAGCAGTGGCCGCAGGCGTAGTGGAATGGGACCGTGACCCGGTCGCCGACCCGGATCCGCTTGACCTCCTTGCCCACCTCTACCACGACGCCGGCGAACTCGTGCCCGGGGATGAAGGGAAGTTGCGGGCTGAGGCCAAGCCACGTCCAGTCGCCCATCCACCCGTGCCAGTCGCTGCGGCAGATGCCGCAGGCCTCCACCCGGACGATGGCGTCCTGGGGACCCGGAGTGGGATCCGGCACCTCCCGGATCTCCAGGGGCTTGCGGTGCTCCACAACCACAGCAGCCCTCATGGTCCTGCGCTGCTCCTCCCCTCCGCTGGTCGATGGCGGCCTGCCGGAGGGCCAGGCCCGCCTTCGGCGCGCGCCGGAGACCAGGGTCGGGCCCGCCCTGGTCCGTGCACGGTCCTTGCAGCAAGGTAAGAATCTGAAGGGGGTGTCGCGAAACTCACGCAATGAAGCGTGAGAGCTTGCGTGAACAAGAACCACGCAAACGGTTTGCGTAGAGAATGGATGAGAAGGCGAGAATCCGCCAGAACACCCAATCCGACACGCGTC
>QGUP01000325.1 GCA_003242505.1 Bacillota bacterium | reverse complement strand
GTCCCGGATGGAGACCCCTTCCCGGAGGAGGTTCTGCAGGACCTTCTGCACCTCCCCGAGGGTGAGGGTCTTGGGGACCAGCTCCTCCACCACCGCCGGGTGGGTCTCCTTGACCTTGTCCACCAGGGCCTTGGTCTCCTGGCGGCCAAGCAGCTCGTGGGCATGGCGCCGGACGAGTTCTGTGAGGTGGGTGGCGATGACCGAGGCGGCGTCGACGACGGTGTAGCCGGCCATCTCCGCCCGTTCCCGGTCCGCGGCGCTGACCCAGAGGGCCGGCAGGCCGAAGGCCGGCTCCCGGGTCTCGATCCCCGGGATAGGCTCCGCGGTGCCGCTGGGGTCCATGGCCAGGTAGTGGTCCGGGAGCACCTCCCCCTGGCCGATTTCTACCCCCTTGAGCTTCACCACGTACTGGTTGGGCCTCAGCGCCATGTTGTCCCGGACCCGGATGTAGGGCAGCACCAGCCCCAGTTCCAGGGCGATCTGCCGCCGGATCATCATCACCCGGTCCATGAGATCCCCGCCCATGCTCGGGTCCGCCAGGGGCAGAAGGCCATACCCCAGCTCCAGCTCCAGGGGATCGACCTGGATCAGCTGCAGCACCGCCTCGGGCCGCCGGGCCTCATCCGCCGGGGAGACCTGGGCCGCCTGCTGCTGGGCCTCGGCCTCCGCCCGGGCCCGGGCCGCCCGGCTGACGGAGACCCCCACACCGCCCAAGACCGCTGCCAGGGCGAGGAAGGGCAAGGGCGGCAGGCCGGGGACCAGGAGCCCCAAAGCCCCCAGCATCCCGGCGGTGATGAGAAGCGCCCGGGGCTGCCGGCCGAGCTGGGCCAGGACATCCTGGCCCAGGTTGGTCTCGGAGGCCGCCCGGGTGACCACGATGCCCGCGGCGGTGGAGACCAAAAGGGCCGGAAGCTGGGTGACCAGGCCGTCGCCCACGGTGAGGATCGAGTAGGACTGGAGGGCCTCCTGGAAGCTCATCCCCTGGGTCATGCCGATGATGAAGCCGCCGATGAGGTTGACGGCGACGATCACCAGGCCGGCGATGGCGTCGCCCTTGACGAACTTGGAGGCGCCGTCCATCGCCCCGTAAAAGTCCGCCTCCCGCTGGATGGCCTTCCGCCGCTCCCGGGCCTCCTGCTCGGTGATGAGGCCGGCGTTCAGGTCCGCGTCGATGGCCATCTGCTTGCCGGGCATCGCGTCGAGGGTGAACCGGGCCGCGACCTCCGAGACCCGCTCCGCGCCCCGGGTGATGACCACGAACTGGACCACCACCAGGATGAGGAAGACGATGAAGCCGACCACCGGGTTGCTCCCCAGGACGAACCGGCCGAAGCTCTCGATCACGTGGCCGGCAAAGCCGTCCAGGAGGATGAGCCGGGTCGAGGAGACGTTGAGGGAAAGGCGGAACAGGGTGGTGATGAGCAGCAGGGTCGGGAAGATGGAGAACTCCAGGGGCTCCCGGGTGTAGATGGCCGCCAGGACGACGACCATCGACATGGCCAGGTTGAAAGCCAGGAGGAAGTCCAGCACCACCGGCGGCACCCGGATGACCATCATCGCGACCACCGCGACGACGGCCACCGCAAAAAGGACATCGCTGTACTTGGACCAGAGGGTGGCCCGGGGCACAGAGGCACCTCCTCAAATCCCGAAAGATTCCTACCCGCACAGCGCGGTACGCCGGTGGAGAGGTCCGGGGCTGCCTACACCTTCCCCTTGAGTCGGTAGACGAAGGCCAGCACCTCGGCCACGGCCCGGTAGAGCTCCGGCGGCACCGGATCGCCGATCTCGACGCTGAAGTAGAGCCCCCGGGCCAGCTCCGGGTTCTCCACCACCGGGACGTCCGCGGCCGCCGCGACCTCCCGAATCCGGAGGGCGACGAACCCCCGGCCCTTGGCCACCACCACCGGCGCCTCCATCTCCCCCGGGACGTACCGGAGAGCCACCGCGTAGTGGGTGGGGTTGGTCACCACCACGTCCGCCTTCGGCACCTCCGCCATCATCCGGCGCCGGGCCAGCTCCCGCTGCCGGCGGCGGATGGCCTGGCGGATCTCCGGGCTCCCCTCAGTCTCCCGGAGCTCTTCCTTGATCTCCTCCCGGGTCATCCGGAGGGACTGGAAGTACTCCCAGCGCTGGTAGAGGTAGTCCAGGAAGGCCAGGACCGCCATCGTCAGGGCGACCCGGCCCAGGAGCAGCCCCACCAGCCGGGCGGTCTCCGCCAGCACCCCGCCCGGGCTGGAGCCCAGGAGGAGGGGCAGTTTCGGCAGGGCCCCGGCCACGGTCCGGTAGGCCACCCACCCCACCACCGCGACCTTGGCCAGGGACTTCACGAGTTCCGCCAGGGCCCGGCGGCTGAGGATCCGCCGGAGCCCCTGGATCGGGTCGATCCGCCGGAGGTCCGGCGCCAGGGGGCGGAGGGTGAAGAGGAAGCCGACCTGCAGGTAATTGGCCAGAAGCCCCGCCGCCAGCACCAGCCCCGCCACCGGCGCCGCGGCCAGGAGAGCAGTGGCCACCACCTGCCAGGCCAGGCCCGGGAGGTTGCCCGGGGTGAGCTCCATCCGGCTCAGGTCCCCCCACCACCGGACCGCGAACCGGCTCAGCCGGTCCCAGGTCCAGGCGCCGGTAGCCACCAGGGCGAGGTAAGCCGCCAGGAGGGTGGCGACGGCCACCACCTCCGGGGACCGGAAGACCTGCCCCTGCTCCCGGGCCTTCTCCAGCCGCCTTGGGGTAGCGGGCTCGGTGGGCTCCCGGGCGAAGAACTGCAGCCGCACGGCCCTGTCTCCCTCCCTTCCCTCAAGGCCCCGGGGCCATCAGGGGCAGGGAATCCAGCACCTGCCGGTGGATCTGGTCGAAGAGCCCGGCGAACGCGGTGGTGTAGACGGGGATGAGCAGGGCCAGCAGCAGGAGCCCGGCGCCGGTCTTCGCCGGCAGCCCCACGATGAACAGGTTCATCTGGGGCACCGCCCGGCCCACCAGGGCCAGGGCGACGGTGGCGAGGAAGAGCGCAGCGAGCACCGGGCTCGCCAGGAGGAAGCCGGCCCGGAAGATCTCCCCGGCCGCCCGGACCAGGTGCTGGGTAAAGTCCGGGCCGGGGCTGAGCCCGGCGATGGGCACCGCCTGGTAGCTATCCAGGAGCGCCAGAAGCAGGCTGTGGTGGCCGTCCATCCCCAGGTAGAACAGGAGGGCGAGGATCTGGAGGAGGCTCCCCAGCATCGGCACCGGCTGGCTGGAGAGGGGGTCAAGGACGTTCACGACCGCAAAGCCCAGGTCGATGTCCAAAAGTTCCCCGGCAAAGGCGATCGCGCTGAAGAGCAGGGAGGCGACAAACCCCACCAGCATGCCGGTGAGAAGCTCCCGGATCACCGCCAGGGCCAGGCCCCCGGGAAAGGCGAGGGCCGGTTCGCCCGCGAAGAGGGGCAGGGCGATCAGGCTGAAGACCACGGCCAGGGCCACCCGGACCTGGACCGGGATCAGCCGGTGGGAGAAGACCGGCGCCGTGGCCAGGAGCCCCGTCCACCGGGAGAAGAGGAGC
>QGUP01000324.1 GCA_003242505.1 Bacillota bacterium | reverse complement strand
GACGTCCGATACACCCGCAACGACAACCGGACCTCACGGACCCGGCACCCAGCCAGGGGCCACCGGCCCGCGGCCCTGGGCCGCCGGGCCCTCCGCCGGCCCTCCATCCTGAGCGCACGAAAAGCAAGATCGCCAGGGCCCTGCGCGCTGGCAGGGCCCTGGCTCCGGTTGACTCCCGGAAGTTCTTGAAATCGATCGCGCAGGGGGTGCCGGCGCTGCCGGCACCCCGGGGCCGTTCCCGCGGCCTACCGGTCGGCGGCTTCCCGCTCCATCCGCTCCACCATCTCGAGAATCGCCACATCGTCCACCGGCGCCGCCAGGCCGGCCGCCGAGGGCAACCCGGCGGCCCCCGGTGCCGCCGGCGTCCCCGGCCCGGCGGGGGCGCCCAGCGCTGGGGCGGGACCCCGGTAGGCCGCCCCCCGCTCCCGGGCCCGGTCCGCCTGCTCCCAGGCGTGATAGGAGGACCGGACCAGGGGCCCGGCCTCGCAGTGCTTGAACCCCCGGCGCAGGGCCTCCTCCCGGAGTTCGGCAAACTCCTCGGGGGGGACGAACCGGAGCACCGGAAGGTGCCGGGGGGTGGGCTGGAGATACTGGCCGATGGTCAGGATCTCCACCCCCGCGGCCCGGAGGTCGTCCATCGCCTGGAGGACCTCCTCCCGGGTCTCGTCCCAGCCCAGCATGATGGACGACTTGGTCGGGATGTGGGGCTTCATCTCCTTGGCCCAGCGCAGGATCTGCAGGGACCGCTCGTAGGTGGCCCGGGAACGGACCCGGGGGGTGAGCCGGGCGACGGTCTCGATGTTGTGGGCAAAGATGTCCGGCTCCGCTTCCATCACCACCGCCAGGGCCTCCCGGCTGCCGCCGAAGTCGCCGGTCAGCACCTCCACCGCGGTGCCGGGGCTCAGCTCCCGCACCGCCCGGATGGTAGCGGCGAAGACCTGGGCGCCCTGGTCCGGGAGGTCGTCCCGGTCGACACAGGTGATCACCACGTGCTGCAGCCCCATGGCCCGGGCCGCCTCGGCCACCCGCCGGGGCTCCTCCCAGTCGACCACGCCCCCGGGCCAGCCGGTCTTCACCGCGCAGAAGCCGCAGTTCCGGGTGCAGACGTCCCCCAGGATCATGAAGGTCGCGGTGCGGTGGTTCCAGCACTCGAAGATGTTCGGGCAGCGGGCCTCCTCGCAGACGGTGTGCAGGTTCTGCTGGCGCAGGAGGCGCTTCAGCTCCCCGAAGCCCTCCTGGGTCTCCAGTTTCACCTTCAGCCACTCGGGCTTGCGCATGGGCGGCCGCCGGTGGGCCGACCCCCGACGCAGGTCTGGCTGCTGCATGGCGCCACATCCCCTGTCCACGTGCACCGTGGCCTGCCGCCCGGCGCCGGGCCGGGCGGGGCTTCGCCTCCCATCATACCGGACCCCGGGGTGGGGAGCAACCGGGCAGGGACGGCCCCTCCCGGGGTCGTATTCTCAATAGCCAGAGCCACTGTGATTCCATTGTGACCCCGTCGGCGCAAATTCGGACAGAGGAGGTCGGTACCGATGACCACCATCGGCCGGGGGTTCGAACTGACCTGGCTTGGCCATGCCACCTTCCTCCTCAAGACCCCGGGAGGCAAGACCATCCTCCTGGACCCCTGGGTGATGGGCAACCCCGCCTGCCCGGAGAGCTTCAAGCGGGGCCTGAGGCCCGACGCGATGCTGATCACCCACGGCCACTTCGACCACATCGGCGACGCCGTGGCCCTGGGTAAGGAGACCGGCGCCACCGCGGTGGCCATCGCCGAGACCGCCGCGTGGCTGGAGCGCAAGGGCGTGCCCAACGTGGTGGGGATGAACAAGGGCGGCACCGTGGAGGTCGCCGGGGTCCGGGCGACCATGGTCCACGCGGTCCACTCTTGCGGGATCTTCGACCCCGACGAGGGCCGGATCGTCTACGGCGGCGAGGCCTGCGGCTACGTCGTCGAACTGGAGAACGGCTTCCGGATCTATCACGCGGGCGACACCATGGTCTTCGGCGACATGAAGATCATCGGCGAACTGTGGAAGCCCGACCTGGCCCTCCTGCCCATCGGCGACCACTACACCATGGATCCCCGGCAGGCGGCCTACGCCGCCCGGCTCCTGGGGGTCCCCCGGGTGGTGCCCATGCACTTCGGCACCTTTGACCTGCTGAAGGGCACGCCGGAGCAGCTGATCCAGGAGGCCCGGGGCGACTTTGAGGTGATCACCCTGAAGCCCGGTGAAACCCTGAAGTAGCCGGGCCTTAAGGGCCGGTGATACCCTGAAGGAACCGGGCCCACATCACCCGGAAGTACACCACACCCGGAAGGACACAAGGCCAAAGCGGGCACCCGTCTGGCGGCCGAGCCGCCCCGGGTGCCCGTTCTTGTCATCCCTCGCCGGTCACGGCCCCGTCCCGCTGGGGCTTACACCACCTGCTGCCCCAGCTGGTACGCCTCCAGCCGGCGCTTCACCGCCTGGAGGAACCGGCCGCAGATGAGGCCGTCCAGCACCCGGTGGTCGAGGCTGAGGCAGAGGTTGACCATGCTCCGGATGGCGATGGCGTCGTTCTCCAGCACCACCGGCTCCTTCGTGATCGCCTCCATGGTGAGGATGGCAGCCTGGGGGTAGTTGAGGATGGGCTGGGAGAGATAGGACCCGAAGGCACCGGTGTTGTTGACGGTGAAGGTGCCCCCCTGGATGTCCTCCAGGGTGAGTCGGCCGGCCCGGGCCCGGGTGGCCAGGTCGTGGATCGCGTGGGCGAGGCCGGCGATGGAGAGCCGGTCCGCGTTCTTGATCACCGGCACCACCACCGCATCCTCGGTGGCCACCGCAATGGAGATGTTGATCTCCCGCCGGACCACGATCTCGTCCCCGGCCCAGACGGAGTTGAGGAGCGGGTACTCCCGGAGGGACTCGGTGACGGCCTTGATGAGGAAGGGCAGGTAGGTAAGCTCGATCCCCTCCCGGGCCCGGAACTCGTCCTTGATCGCGTTCCGGAGGGCCACCAGGCCGGTGACGTCCGCTCGGACCATGGTCCAGGCGTGGGGCTGCTCCCGCCGGGCCTGGAGCATCCGCTCCGCGATCCGCCGGCGCACCGGGCCCACAGGAATCCGCTGGTCCCCCACCCCCACCGGGATCCGCTGGTCCGCCGCCCCCACCGGGCTGGGGGCGCCAGAGGCCAGGGGCGTGGCCGAGGCCACCGGGGTTCCGGCCGGCGCCGGAGCAGCGGGGACCGCCTCCCGGGGCCCGTCCGCCTGCGCCCCGGCGCCCGGCGCTGGCGTCGGGGCCGGCGCCGCCGCCGAGGCCCGCCCCGCCCGCAACTCCTCCAGGTACCGCTCCACGTCCCGGCGGGTGACCCGGCCCCCGAGGCCCGTCCCCCGGATCTGGCTCAGGTCGATCCCGTGCTCCTGGGAGAGGCGCATCACCGCCGGGGAGTACCGGACCCGGCCGGCGCCCGCGGCCTGGGCTGCCGGCCCCTTATAAAAACCTGAGCGGGCCCGGGAAAGGGAAAGTGGAGAGCTCGGGGGGGAGGCGAAAAATAAAAAAAA
>QGUP01000010.1 GCA_003242505.1 Bacillota bacterium | reverse complement strand
GTACCGGACCTTACGGCCCTGGAGGCGGACTTTGCTGTCTACGGCTTCCCCTTTGACGCCGCGGTGGGTTACCGGCCGGGTCAGCGGCTCGCTCCCCGGGCCATCCGGGAGATGTCCACCCGGTTCGGCATGGACTGGGGGCCCCAGAATCCGGGGTACTGGGACGTGGAGACCGGCCGCTGGTACCTCCGGGGGGCCCGGCTGGCGGACGTGGGGGACGTGGACCCCCTCTACTTCGACCTGGAGCACCTGGACCGGAGCGCCCAGGCCCTGGTGGGGGGCATCCTCCGGGCCGGGGCGATCCCGGTGGGGCTGGGGGGCGACCACAGCGTCACCTTTCCCATCCTCAAGGCTTTCGCCGGCCACGGGGAGATCGACATCGTCCAGATCGACGCCCACCTGGACTTCACCGACGCCATCTGCGGCTTCACCCGGTCCAACTCGAGCCCCATCCGCCGGGCCGCGGAACTGCCCCACGTCCGGGAGGTGACGGTCCTGGGCATCCGGGGTCTCCGGACCAATCCTGAAGCCTACGAAGCCGCCCGGGCCCGGGGCCACCGGATCGTCCTCCAGTCCGAGATCCGCCAGAAGGGCATCGGGGCCGCCCTGGACGCCCTGCCCTCCGGCCGGCGGGTCTACGTCACCATCGACATCGACGCCCTGGACCCCTCCGTGGCCCCGGGGACCTCCAGCCCGGAGTTCGAGGGCATGAGCGTCACCGAGGTCCGGGCCATCCTCCGGGAGGTGGCCCGGCGCAACGAGATAGTGGGGGTCGACCTGGTGGAGGTCAACCCCTACCTGGACGTCGCGGGCATGACGAGCCTCCTGGCCGCCCGGCTGCTGGTGGAGTTCATGGGCTATATCCACGGGAGCCGGCAGGGGTAGGCGGCGGAACGTCCCCGGCCGCGGGCCCCGGCACATCCCTTCCGAGCGCCGCTGTGCCGGGCGGCAGCCGGGCAGCGGCGTACCCTCCGGGTACCCTTTATACCCCGAGCAGCCGGTACAGATGGATGGGCTTCATCCACCGGTCCACGTCCTCCTCATCATCGGTGGCGAGCCCGTAGCTGACGCCCTTGCCGGGCGCCGTGGCCAGCATGTAGTAGGTGGCGCCGTCGAAAACCACCACCGCCGTGATGTTGCTGTTGCGGTACGATGCCACCTCCGTCCTGGCCGCCGCGAAGGTCCTCATGAACCGCATCGCAGCGGGATTGTCCAGGTGGATCGGGATGGGGTTATCGCACATGAACTTCACATCATCATCCGTTCGCATCGGATCGACCAGCCCCCGCCCCACACCTGCGCAACCGACAGGGCGCCGGAGTCCCGGCAGATCGCCCGGGACTCCGGCGCCCTCTTTCCGCTGCACCCCACCGCCGCCCCGGCCTACCCCGGGGAGGGGCCATCGCCCGTCTCGGGCCAACTGCTTCACGAGATGGCGCTGCCGGCAGCCAGAGCCCCGTCACCCCGGCTGAACCACTTCTGCAGGGCCGGGTAGACGTCCCGCTTGTCGGTGATCACCACCCGGACAAACCGGGGGTCGTCGATGGCCGTGAAGGCCTGCATGAGGGTCGACGTGTACCCTGGCTCCCGGATCTCCCCATACCCGAACAGGCTCACCATTGGCAGGATCTTCTGAACCAGCTCCACGCAGAGCTTGTTGTCCCCCTCCGACCAGTTGTCGCCGTCGGAGAAGTGGAAGGGATAGATGTTCCACCGGGCCGGGTCGTACCGCTCCTGGATCAAGTTCAGGCACAGCTGGTAGGCGCTGGAGACCTTGGTGCCCCCGGACTCCCCGAGGTGGAAAAAGGCTTCCTCGTCCACCTCCCGGGCCTCGGCGTGGTGGACGGTGAAGACGATCTCCACATCCTGGTACTTGGTCCGGAGAAACCGGGTCATCCAGAAGAAGAGGCTCCGGGTGAGGTACTTCTTGAAGTCCCCCATCGACCCCGAGGCGTCCCGCATGGCGATCACCACCGCCGCGGTCTGCCGCCGGACCTCCTGCTCCCAGACCCGGAACCGCAGGTCTTCCTCCCGAAAGCCCCGGAACTCCGCCTCTCCGGTGGCCCGGGCGGTCCGCTTCATGCTCTCCAGGATGCTCCGCCGCCGGTCCAGGTTGCCCAGGGGGCCCTTCCGGCGGACGTCGGTGAACTTGTGGGACTCGGTGGGTACCTCCTGCTCGGCCCGGGGACGGAGGTTGGGCAGCCCCAGGTCTTCGAAGATCAGCTCCGCCAGTTCGTCGACGGTCATCTCCGCCTCGTAGTAGTCGATCCCGGGCTGGTCCCCGGCCCGCCGCCCCGTCCCCGGGCCCTGGCCCTGCCCCTCCCGGGGGCGCCGGCCGACCACGTCGCCCACCCGGGTGTCGCCGCCGCCCTGGCCGACCCGCTCCCCCTGGTACGGGTCGAAGCGGAACCGGTACTCCTCCAGGCTCCGAATCGGCACCTTGATCAGCCGCTTGCCGTCGGAGGTGATGATGTTCTCTTCAGCGATGATTTCGGGCAGGTTCTCCTTGATCGCCTCCCGGACCTTCTCCATGTGCCGAGCCGAATCCGCCGGCCCCTTGCGGTGCAGGGACCAGTCGCCTCGGGTTGGGGCGGTCATCGCGGTCCCCTCCTCACCTGTGGGTTGACGGCGCTGGTAGATCCAGCCTATGCGCCACCGGCCGGGAGTGGGCTCGGGAAGGGAACCCATCGGCGCGGCCAGAGCGTCTGGCCGAGCAGGAGCGCCGGCTCCCCGGGGCGAAAGGAGCCCAGCCAAGAGTAAGGACTGAACCGCCAAACAAGAAAACCGCCGGGCCCCACGCCGGGCCCGGTCGGAAACCAATCAGGAAAGGAGCATGGAGCGTTGACCGTCTGGGCCATCCGGCAAGTGCGGTTTGACGGTTACGCCCCTGAACACAGCGATGCCGCTGCCACCGCCTGGCAGTTCACCGCCACGGCAGGGGAGCGGCACTACTCGGTCTACCTCCAGGTGGCCAATCGGGTGCTGCGGCAGTTCGGCCGCATCCCGCCCCAGAGCCCGCCGCCCCCTGAACTGGTCCCACGGCTGGAGGCGTACGTGAAGAAGCGGCTCGAGCAGCCCTGGGTGTACGACCGCCATCCCCGGAGCCTTGCCGGGGTGATCCTCACCCTCACCACCCGGGCCGAGTGGCAGGAACTGATGGAAGGCTAGCCCTCGTCCCCATCCCCCTGGTCGCCGTCGGCATCCTCCCCGGCCTCCGCCTGGTGCCGCCAGTACTCCTCCCACAGCTCCTGCAACTGGCGCAGGTCCTCCTCGCCCAGCCAGTCAACTCCGGCCTGGGCCTCGATGTGGTGCCGGATTTCGTGGAGGATCGTCTCCTCCAGCTCCTCGTACCAGACCGAGGCGGGCTCGCCGGCGAAGGTCTCCACAAAGGAGCCGTAATAGATGCAGATGTACTGGCCGAGGTAGGGGTCGGTGATGTACTCCCCCAGGAGGAAGACCCCGGGCGGGTCCTCCGGGTTGCGCCGGGCCTCCCGGTCGATCTGGATCCCGCCCGTCAGCCCCTCCAGGAAGCGGTCCGGCAACCGGGACGCGATGGCATCGGCCCACTCGCAGAAGGTGTCATAGTCGACCGGGACGCCGTCCTCCGTCACTTGGTCCAGGCCCTCGTCCGCGACCTCGTCCGAAACCTCGTCCGTCACCTCAGCCTCGCCCGTTCCCGCGCCGGCAGCGCCCTCCGCGACGGCCTCCGGGCCTTCCGCCCGGGGGCCCGCCGCGCCCTCGCCGTCGCCCTTGTCCTCGTCCCCTGCGACCTCCCCGGCCCGGAGGCCTTCCTCCTTCCCGGGCGCTTTCCGGTCGCGGGGACCGCCCCGGGACCTCCAGAAAAACACCCTACTTCATCCCTCCGCCGACCCTCGTTCCCGTCCTCCCCCTGCCGGCCCTGGTCCATCACCCCGGGGCGATGCCCCTGGGGGTGCCGGAGGAAAGCCGGGACGATTCATTCCCGGTAGGACTCATTCTCGGTAGGACTCATTCCTGGTTGGAGTCATTCCCGGCAGGACTGATTCCCGGTGGGAGTCTTCCCGGTAGGACTCATTCCCGGTGCGAGTGGGCGATCCGGGAGGCGGCGGCCGCAGCGATCGCGGAGACCAGGTCGTCCAGGAAGGTCTGGCAGGTGCCGTTCTTCTTCTTGTTGAGCTGGCCGATGATGAGAGGCTTGGTCTTGTCCAGGTAGCCGAAGTTGGTGAGGCCGATAGAACCGTAGACGTTGGTGATGGAGAGGGCCAGGATCTCGTCCACCCCGAAGAGGTAGTCGTCGTTGGCGACGATGGTCTGGAGCGGCTCCGGAAGCTGCCGCCGCTCCGCCAGCATGTCCAGGGCGATGCCGGTCAGGACCGCGTGCTGGACCTCCCGCTTCCGCAGCACGGCCTCAACCCCGGCGAGGCACTCCTCCAGGGTGAGTTCGGGGTAGTAGTCCTTCTGGATCGCGAGGACCACCTCGGCGATCTCCCTCAGGGTGACGCCCCGGCTCTCCAGCAGCTTGACGGTGGATTCGAACATCCTGCAGCCTCCTTCACTTCCCCCACCCTATGCGATGCACAGCCCTGCCGGCACCGGTTCGGATTGCGCCTGCCGCACTGGGCTCCCGCCGGGCGGCCGGAGCCGGCCCTGCCGGGCTGCCGAACCCGGCCACCGGCGCCTACCGCACCACTACCCCATCGGGCCCCAGCAGGTCCCGGAGGGCGTCCAGCAGCCCGTCGCTGAGCCGAACCCGGTAGGCCTCGGACACCTCGATCCAGCGGCCCTGGGGCTCGAGCTTGATCCGCACCCGGGTGGGGCCGGGAAACCGGCTCAGGATCCCCCGAACCCGGCGCATTGGCTCGTCGTCCAGGTCCCGGGCCCGAACCCGCAGGTAGAGCACCGCTTCCCCCCGGGGTCGGGCGCCCGGTCGGACGCCGGGTCGGGCACCGGTTCGGGCGCCGGCCGCCGCGGCCTCAGGCCCGGCCGCCAGGCCGGCGGCCTCGGGCCCCGCCGTCAGGTGGGCAGCGGCGGGTTCCGCCGCAACGTCGGCGGCCTCGGGCCCCGCGGCCAGGTCAAAGAGGGAAATCTGGCCGCCCCGGGTGAGCCGCCCCCGGGCCTGGGTCTCCTCCAGGGCTCGGTCCAGCTCCGCCAGGAGCTGGGCCCGGGGCACCCCCAGGGAGTCGCAGGCGCCGGCCTTGATCAGGGCCTCCAGGGCCCGGCGGGTGAGGTGCCGGCCCTCGGTCCGGCTGAGGAGGTCGGCGAGGGACCGGATCGGCCCCCGGGCCCGGGCCGCCTGGATCTCCGCCACCGCGCCGGCGCCCACGTGCTTGATCGCGGCGAGGCCGAACCGGATCCCCACTGGCCGGCCGCCCTTGTAAACCGGGGTGAAGCCCGCCTCCCCGGTCAGGATATCCGGCGGCAGCACCGGGATGCCGAGCCGGCGGCACTCGGCCACGTACGCGCTGACCTTCTCCTCGGAGCCCATGACGCTGTTGAGGAGCGCTGCCATGAACTCCGCCGGGTAGTGGCGCTTGAGGTACGCCGTCTGGTAGGCCAGGAGCGCATACGCCACCGCGTGGCTCTTGTTGAAGCCGTAGCTGGCAAACCGGAGGATGTCGGCGTAGACCTGCTCCGCCAGGGCCCGGTCATAGCCCCGGGCCACCGCCCCGGCGATGAACTGCTCCTGGTACCGCTCCAGTTCCTCCCGTTTCTTCTTCCCCACCGCCCGGCGCAGGAGGTCCGCCTGGCCCAGGCTGAAGCCCGCCATCCGGGCGGCCACCTGCATGACCTGCTCCTGGTAAACCATAATACCATAGGTCTCCTGGAGGATGTCCGCCAGGTCCGGGTGGGGGTACCGGGGCCCGGTCTCCCGGCGGGCGATGTACTCGGGGATGTACTGCATCGGCCCCGGGCGGCAGAGGGAGATGGCCGCCACGATGTCCTGAAACCGGGCGGGCCTGAGCTGCCGGAGCACGTCGGCCACCCAGCCGGCCTCGAGCTGGAAGACCCCCAGGGTCTGCCCTGCGGCTAGCATGGCGTAGGTGGCCGGGTCGTCCAGGGGGATGGCCTCCAGGCGGAAGCCCGGCTCCCGGGCCCGGATCGTCTGCACCGCCCGGTCGATCACCGTCAGGGTCCGGAGCCCCAGGAAGTCCATTTTCAGGAGGCCGACGGCCTGGAGCCCCTCCATGTCGTACTGGGTGACCAGGGTGCCGTCGGCCCCCCGGTAGAGGGGGACGTGGTCGGTGAGGGGCCCCGGGGCGATCACCACCCCCGCCGCGTGGGTGGAGGCGTGCCGGGGCAGCCCCTCCAGGGCCTGGGCGAGGTCGAGCAGCTCTGCCAGGTCCCGCCGGCCGGCGGCCTGCTGCACCTCCGGCACCTGCTGCCGGGCGGTGGCCAGGTCCATGCCGAAGGGGATGGCCCGGGCCAGCCGGTCCACCTCCCCGGGGGGCAGCCCCAGGGCCCGGCCCACGTCCCGGACCGCCGCCCGGGCCGCCATCGTCCCGAAGGTGATGATCTGGGCCACCCGGTCCCGGCCGTACTTCTCGGCGACGTAAGCGATGACCTCGTCCCGGCGCTCGTGGTCGAAGTCGATGTCCAGGTCCGGCAGGTCGACCCGCTCGGGGTTGAGGAACCGCTCGAAGAGGAGGCCGTGGGCCAGGGGATCGACCCCGGTGATCCCCAGGAGGTAGGCCACGAGGCTCCCGGCCCCGGAGCCTCGCCCCGGCCCCACCGGGATCCCCCGCTCCCGGGCTGCCCGGACAAAGTCCCAGACAATGAGAAAGTACTCGGCAAACCCCATGGCCCGGATGATGGACAGTTCGTGCTCCAGCCGCTCCCGGACCTCGGGCCCCGCCCCCTGGGGGTAGCGCCGGGGCAGGGCCTCGGTGCAGAGGTGGCGGAGGTAGGCGTCGGGATCGGACCAGTCCGGGGGTAGGGGAAAGGCGGGCAGGAGGGCCCGTCCCAGGGGCAGTTCGACCTCGCACCGCTCCGCGATGGCTGCGGTGGCGGCCAGGGCCTCGGGCAATTCCGCAAACCGGGCCGCCATCTCCGCCCCGGATTTCAGGTAGTACTGGTCGGTGGGGAATCGGAGCCGGTGGGGGTCCTGGAGGGTCCGGCCGCTGCCGATGGCCAGGACCAGGTCGTGGAGCCGGGCCTCCCCGGGGGTGAGGTAGTGGACGTCGTTGGTGGCCACCAGGGGGAGGCCCAGGGCCCGGGCCAGAGCCACCAGGGCCCGGCCTACCCGCCGCTCCTCCTCCCAGCCGTGGTCCTGAAGCTCCACATAGAACCGGTCAGGGCCGAAGATCTCCCGGAGCCGGACGGCCCACCGCCGGGCCTCCTCCGCCCGCCCCTCCTGGAGGGGCCGGGCCAGGGGCCCCCGGAGGCAGCCCGAAAGCGCGATCAGCCCCTCCCGGTGGGCCTCCAGCTCCGCCAGGGTGACGGCAGGGAGCCCCGGCCGCCCCTCCAGGTGGGGCCGGGAGATAAGCCGCATCAGGTTCCGGTAGCCCGTGAGGTTCTCCGCCAGGAGCACCAGGTGGTAGGGCTCCGGCTGGGGCCCCGGGGTCGGGCCAGGGTGGAGCCCGGGGCCGGCCACCGGCGGGACACCACCGGCGGCAGCGCCCCGCCCCGGCACCGGCAGGCCGCCGGAGGCCCCACCCGGCCCGGCGGCCGCCAGGTCCGGGGCCAGGTACACCTCGCAGCCGAGGATGGGCTTCACGCCCCGCTCCCGGCAGGCCTGGTAGAACCGGACCGCGCCGAACAGGGTCCCGTGGTCGGTGATGGCCAGGGCCCGCTGCCCCAGGGCCGCCGCGGCCTCCACCAGGGGTTCGATCCGGCAGATGCCGTCCAGAAGGCTGTACTCGGTGTGCACGTGCAGGTGAACGAACTCGGTCACGGGGCATCCGTCCCAGGATGGAGTTCGTCGAATGGTTCGCCGCGGGAGGGCCCGAACCCTTGTTCACGCCGCCCGCCGGCAGGCCGGCCGCCCGGAGGGCCCGAAGCCCTGTCTTGACGCCCCCCGCCCGTCCCGACAGGGATTCGGCCGCCTCGATCCGAATAGAGTGGTGACAACCGACGAGGAGGACGGAAGAGCGTTGCCATTCCGACCGAGCAGTCGGCTTCAGGCCTTGCCCAGCCACTTCTTTGCCCGCATCGTCCGCACCGCCCGGGAGATGGCCGCGGCGGGCCACGATGTGATCAACCTCGGCCAGGGCAACCCGGACCTGCCCACCCCGCCCCACATCGTCGAGCGGCTGGTGGCGGCGGCCCGGGACCCCCGCACCCACGGGTACTCGCCCTTCGACGGGCTCCCGGAGCTGAAAGAAGCCATCGCCGCCTGGTACCGGCGGCGGTTCGGCGTCGAGGTCGACCCCCACCGGGAGGTCGCAATCCTGATCGGCGCCAAGGTCGGCCTGCAGGAGATCAGCCTCTGCCTCCTGGAGCCCGGGGATGTGGCCCTGGTCCCGGACCCCGGTTACCCGGACTACTGGTCGGGCATCGCCCTGGCCGGCGCCCGGCTCCACCCCCTGCCCCTCCGGCCGGAAAACGGCTTCGTGCCGGACTTCGCGGAGGTGCCGCCTGCGGTGGCGGAGAAGGTCCGCCTGGTCTTCCTCAACTCCCCCGCCAACCCCACCGGGGCCGTCTACCCCCCGGAGGCGGTGCAGGAAGCCATCGCCTTTGCCCAGCGGTACGGCGCCGCCCTGGCCTTCGACGCCGCCTACCTGGACCTGGTCTACGACGGCCGGGAGCCCATGAGCTTCCTCCAGTTCCCCGGCGCCAGGGAGGTCGGGGTGGAGTTCCACACCCTCTCCAAGTCCTTCAACATGGCCGGCTGGCGCATCGCCTTCTGCGCGGGCAACCCGGACCTCATCGCCCAGCTGAACCTCCTCCAGGACCACCTCCACTGCAGCCAGTTCCCGGCCATCCAGCTGGCTGCGGCCGCAGCCCTCCTCGGGCCCTACGAACCAGTGGAGGCCCTCCGAGACGAGTACCGGCGGCGCCGGGATGCCTTCGTGGCCGCCTGCCGCCGGATCGGCTGGGAGGTCCCGCCGCCGGCGGGGAGCTTCTTTGTCTGGTGCCCGGTGCCGGCGGGGATGACCGCGGCGGACTTCGCGGACCGGGTGCTCCGGGAGGCCCACACGGTGGTGGCGCCAGGGACCGCCTTCGGGGCCCACGGGGAGGGGTACGTCCGGGTGTCCCTGACGGCCCCGGTGGAGCGGCTCGAGGAGGCCGCGGAACGGATCGGCAGACTGGGACTCTTCCGGCCCCTCCCGTAGGCACACCCCACGGGGAGGAGAGAGCCGTGAGCCAGAGGCTCTACGAGGGCATGTCGCTCCAGGAGGTGACGGAGTTTCTCTTCCTGTCCGACCCCCCGGAGCCGGCGGACCTCATTCTGCTCTTCGGCGGCCGGCGGCGGGAGCGAGCGGAGAAGGCGGCGGCCCTCTACCGGGCGGGCTGGGCCCCCCGGCTCCTGATCACCGGCGGCGACCGGCGGGGCACCGGGGTCCCGGAGGCGGAGGAACTGAAGGCGGCCTGCCTCCAGCTCGGGGTCCCGGAGACCGCTATCTGGACCGAAAGCCGGTCCCTCCACACCCTGGAGAACGTGCTGATGTCCGTGCCCTACGTCGACGCCCGGCTGGGCTGGGAGAACGTCAGGGCCGTCATCGCGGTCTCCAGCCCGGTACACATGCGGCGGGTGCGCCAGACCCTGGCCCGGCACATCCCCCGGGGGGTGCGCATCCTCTGCTGTCCGGACGACCGCACCGACGTGACCCGCGACAACTGGTGGACCACCGAGGAAGGCCGGCTGCAGGTCTTCCGGGAACTGGAGAAGGTCCGCACCTACGCGCTGCAGGGTGAAATCTAGCGCGGGGCAGGGTGAAATCCAGAGCCCAGAGGGGGAGACCGAGGCCGCGGAGGGGTTCCCCCGTGCCCCGATGCCCTAACGCCCCTGCCCAGACGACGATGGAGGCATGGGCGGGGATGGCGCCGGCCGGAGGCCGAATCGGCCCAGCAGCCCCTGGCCCCACCAGAGCCGCAGGGCCCGCAGGATGTACCAGCGGAAGGCCATCCGCCCCCGCCGCACCCACTGGGCGAAGGCGCGCCGGAGTCCCCCGGCGCCCCTGGGCCTGCCCGGGCGCCGCCGCGCCCGGCCCCGCTGGTCCGTCCCCCTGCGGGCCAGCCCGACGCTCCTCCGGTGCAGGGCCTGCCTGAAATGGTTCCTCCGCCGCATACGGGTCACTCCCAGATGATGGGTTGGTGCCGGCCGTTCGCGGAGTAGCCTGCCCCAGCCTCCGCCCCTTTATTTCCTTTTGACGCAGACAACGGGGGTCGGGGTGCGATCAGCCGCACCCCGACCCCCGTTCTGGCGGCTTTCAAGCCTGTGGGTTATCCGGCCCCTCTCGCCTGGGGGCTCCGGCGCCGCCCTCCAGCCACCTCCTCCAGGACCGCCGGCCCGGGGATTCCCCGGTGCACTTCCTTCCCGTCCCCGTCAAAGAGGATAACGGTGCCGCTGGTCGCCTGGTACTCCCGGGCCAGCTCCCGGACCGCGGGGTCCGAGAGGTTCAGGAAGACGAACTCCACCGGCCCCCGGAACCCTCGGGCCAGGGCATCGAGCCTGGGCTTCTGGGCCATGCACCGCATGCAGAAATCGCTGTAGAAGTGCACCAGCACCGGCCGGCCGCTCCCCAGCACCTTTCGCAACCGCCGGGCCGGATTGGGGGGACTCTCCCCCCGGCGCAGGGCCACCCAGACCACGACCAGGGCCGCCGCCAGCCCCAGGAACCCGATGAGGCCGGGGCCGTTGGCGGGGGTTCGGACCACCCCGAACCAGAAGGCCACCAGCCCCAGGACCGCGGCGATGAGGTAGGAATAGCGACGGATGAGTCCCATCGGAGCACCGCCCCCAACTAGCCAGAGTCCCATGCTGCACTGCACGGATTCCGACGCTGCAAGGATTGCAAGCCAGAACCGAACACCGGGAGCCGCCCCTCTGGGCAGCCCCCGGTGGGGTGGCCAGTGCGAACGCGACCCGGGCGGCGGTTTAGCGGGCGGTGAAGAGCCCCGCCCAGAAGGGATGCAGGGACCTCACCAGGACTCGGCGACCGGGGCCCCAGGCGCAACCGGGCGCCGTGCACACCAGGCCGGCCCAGAAAGGACCGGGCTGTCCCGCCGGTGGCAGCGGTTGCGGACGGGGTGCGGCCATCCCCGCCGGCCAGACCCCCATCCCCCCGTGGCCAAGCCCATAGACCCGGTCCACTGGACCGACCTCCCGTCCCTCAGAGCCGGGGAACGACCGGGCGCGGGGGCAGATGCACCCCCCGCAGGAACCGGAGCAGGACCTCGTTGAAGCGCAGCGGATCCTCTGCCATCATCATATGGCCGAGCCCGGGCAGGATCTCCAGGTCGGCCCGGGGGATGCCCACCCAGAGGGCCCGCACCGACTCGGGCGGGGCGATGGGGTCCTCCTCCCCGCCCACCACCAGCGCCGGCGCCACCACCCGGGGCAGGACATGGAGGGAATCGAACCGGCTCCAGGCGATGAGGTCGGCGTACCGGACCTCGGGCCGGGTGGCGTACCAGTCATGCCGGACCTGGCGCGCCACCTCCCCCGGGGCCAGGGGGCCCACCTGCCGCTCCAGGAAGTACCCGGGGGGCTCTCCCCGCTGGACGGCCGCGAGGGCCTCCGGGTCGACCGCGGCCCGGATTCCGAGCCCCGCCACGACCACCCCCGAGACCCGGTTGGGCCAGCGGGCGGCAAACTCCAGGGCCACGGCTGCACCCAGGGAATGGCCGGCCACCACGACCCGCTGATGGAGCCCCAGGGCATCCAGGAACCGGTGGAGGAACTCCACGTACTCCCCCACGTCGGCAGCGCCCCAACCCTCGGACTGGCCGTGACCGGGCAGGTCCACCGCGACCAGGTACAGGTGGTCCCCCAGACTGTCCAGCTGGGCATTCCAGCACCCGGACGAGCCGGCCAGACCGTGCAGCAGCACCACCGTATGCCGGTGTTCTTCCGCGGAGCCCGCCGTCTGGTAGTAGATGGCGTAGCCCCCTACCTGCACGGTGCCTGCAAAGCGCAGGGGTTTCACCCCGCGCCGCAGGGTCTGCGGGCGCCTCCCCCTCGTCGTCACCCTCATGGCCGTTCCCTTCTCTTCAGCGTAGTCTGCCTGGCTGCGGTGGTTGTCCCGACTTACCCCTGTTGGTTGCCGGTTGAGTGCTGCCGCGGTTCCCTGACTGGTTCTGGAAAACAGGCGTCGGGACAGAGAGGGACAGCCAGGTGCCCCTGACCGTCCCTCTCCCAGCCCGTAGCCGGTCCTACCCTCCTCTGGGCAGGGTCCCGTGTCCCGACTACTTCCCTAACCCATATCATACGGACAGAGAGGGGAGGGTTGCCACCCCCAAACACTGTTCGCCGGACCCCGGTCCTGTGAAAATCCTACCCAGGTCCTACCAGCGGGGCCTGTCCGGTCCTGGCCGGGTCACCGGCCCGTCCACCGGGGCTGGCGCTTCTCCAGGAAGGCCGCCACCCCTTCCCGGGCGTCCGCGGTGGCAAAGACCTGGCCGAAAAGCTGAGCCTCCAGCTCCAGCCCCTCGGCCAGGCTGCGGCCCAGTCCCTCCTGGATCGCCCGTTTGATCAGGGCGGCAGCCCGGGGGGCCTTGCCGGCCAGCTTGGCCGCCAGGGCGGTGGCCGCGGGGAGCAGTTCCTCATCCGGGACCACCTGGTCGCACAGGCCGATGCGCAGGGCCTCCGCCGCGGGGATCATCTCCCCGGTGAGGCAGATCCACTTGGCCCGGGCCGGACCCACCAGCCGGGCGAGCCGCTGGGTGCCGCCGTAACCGGGGATGATCCCCAGGTTGATCTCCGGCTGGCCGAACCGGGCCGACTCCGCCGCGATGCGGAAGTCGCAGGCCAGGGCCAGTTCACAGCCACCACCCAGGGCGTAGCCGTGGACCGCGGCGATGACGGGCTTGGGCAGGGCCTCGATCCGGTTGAAGACCGCCTGCCCCTGCCGGGCCAGTTCCGCCGCCTCCTCCGGCCGGACCTGGGGGAACTCTGTGATGTCCGCCCCCGCGGCGAAAGCCCTGGGACCGGCCCCCCGGATGACCACCGCCCGCACCTCTTCCCGGGCCTCCAGGTCCCGGAGCGCCTCGTCCAGCTCCGCCAGAACTTGCCGGCTGAGGGCGTTCACCGGCGGGCGGTCCAGGGTGACCACCGCATAGCCGTCCTCCAGGTGCACCTTGACGTACTCACCCAACGCCGGACATCCTCCCCGTCCGGTGGCCGCCTCCGGGAGGAGCCCTGGGCGTCCACTCCGGGCATCCACTACGGGGATCCACTACGGGGATCCACCCCGGGCACCCACCCCGGGCATCCCCCACCGGGCAGCCACCCGCTGTCCTGTGTTGATGAAAGATTGCTTCTCCGTGGCCAAGGCTGTTCTCCTTCCAGCCCCTCGATCCACCCCTGAAGCGGTTCGCCTCCCAGTCTGCCGTTCCCCCGCCGGACCAGCAGGATTTTTGCCAAGGCTCCACGAAAATAGACACTCGACAAACCAAACGGTAGGTAGGAACCGGACCAATCCACTGAATCCGAAGGATTTGTACAACGGAATCTCGAATTTTGCTTTTCGTGATGTCTGCGGGTACATGATCTGCGTGTAAGGGGGAGAGGACCCTGAAGATCGTCGTCTGTCTCAAGCAGGTCCTGGATCCGGAGATCCCGCCGAAGGACTTCAAGGTGGACCCGGCCACCAGGCGTCCGGTCCAGGGAAGCGCCAAACTGGTGATGGACTCCTACGCCGAGTACGCCCTGGAAGTCGCCATCCAGCTCAAGGAGAAGCACCCGGCAAGCCAGGTGGTCCCCCTCTGCGTGGGCGACAAGCCCGCCGACGACGTCCTCCGCCGGGCCTACGCCCTCACCGCGGACGAGGCGGTGCGGGTCTGGGATCCGGCCTGGGCGGACCTGGACTCCCAGGCCGTCGCCCACATTCTGGCCCGGACCATCCAGAAGCTCGGCGGCGCGGACCTGGTGCTCACCGGCCGGGAAGCCGGAGACATCGAGCGGGGAGTCGTCGGCCCCACCCTGGCGGAGGAGCTGGGCTACGCCTGCGCCACCATCGTCGCCCGGGTGGAGGCGGTGGAGGGCAAGAGCGCCGTCGTCCGCCGGGAGGTGGACGGCGGGTACGCCCTGGTCAGCACCCGGCTGCCCGCGGTCCTCACCATCACCAACGACGAGACCAACGTCCCCCGGCTGCCCAAGGTGAAGGACCTGATGATGGCCGCCCGGAAGCCCATCACCGTCCTGGGGGCCGCCGACCTGGACCTCGACCCCGCCCGGCTCGCCTCCCCCCTGGAGCTGGTGGACCTCTACATCCCCGTCCAGGAGGGCCAGTGCGAGATCATCGAGGGGGACGACGGCCCGGCCAAGGCCGCGGCCCTGGCCCGGCGGCTCCATGAACTGAAGCTGGTGTAAGGAGGCCCACCACCGTGCAGAACGTCCTCGTGTACGCGGGCGCCGACCAGGGCGCCCTGACCAAGTCGGCCCGGGAGGCCCTGGGCGCGGGCCGGCGGCTGGCCGATGCCCTTGGAGCCACCCTGTCCGCCGTGGTGGTGGCCGCCGACACCGATGCCCTGGCCCAGGAGGCCATCGCCTGCGGGGCGGACCGGGTCTACGCCGTCGCCAACCCGATCCTCACCGAGTACCAGCCGGACCTCTGGGTCGCGGCCCTGGAGGCGGCCGCCCGGGCCGCGTCCCCGGACGTGGTGTTGATCACCGGCGACACCGCCGGCAAGGAACTGGCCCCCCGCCTCGCCTTCCGGCTGAGGGCCGGCATCCTCACCGAGGTCTCCGCCTTCGCGGCCGAGGGCGGCACCGTCCGCTGGACCCGGCCGGTCTACGGCGGCAAGGCGATGGCGGTCTACTCCGCCAAAGGCCCGGTGGTGATCGGCCTCCGGGCCCGGATGCACGATCCCGCGGCGCCGGCGGAGGGGCGCCGGGGCGAGGTGGTCCGGGTGGAGCTGAGCGTCAGCCCTGAACTGGCGGCCACCCGGATCGTGGAGAAGATCCAGCAGGCCCTGGGCGGGGTCCGGCTGGAGGATGCCCGGATCATCGTCGCCGGCGGCCGGGGGATCGGCGGCCCCGTTCGTCTAAAGGGCCTGGAGGCCCTGGGCCGGTACCTTGGCGGCGCCGCGGGGCCCACCCGACTCGGCGGCGACTCCGGCTGCGTGCTGGCGTGGCTGCAAAACGGCCGAGCCCCGTCTCTTTA
>QGUP01000323.1 GCA_003242505.1 Bacillota bacterium | reverse complement strand
CCGGGCCGGCGCCGGCATCTTCGAGGCGATGGCCCAGTACGCCCCGGCCTTCGGCCTGGTGGGGACCCTCATCGGGCTCATCAACATGCTCCGGTCCCTGGAGGACCCGGCCTCGGTGGGCCGGGGGATGGCGGTGGCGCTCCTCACCACCCTGTACGGGGCGATCCTCGCCAACCTCTTCTGCCTGCCCATTGCCGGCAAGCTGAAGGCCCGGAGCGCCGAGGAGATCCTGAACCGGCAGATCATGGTCGAGGGCATCCTGGCCATCCAGGCCGGGGACAGCCCCCGGATCGTGGAGGAGAAATTGCGGGCCTTCCTGCCGCCGTCCGCCCAGGCCCGGGCGGGCAAGCAGCGGCCCGGGGCCGTGCTGGACCATGAGCTGGAGGAGGCGTAGGCCATGCTCCGGCGGCGCAAGGGTGGCAGTGAAACCCCGCCAGGCGCCCCCCTCTGGATGGTCACCTACGGGGACATGGTCACCCAGCTTCTGGCGATGTTCGTCATGTTTTTCGCCTTCTCCACCCTGGACGCCCAGAAGTACAAGGCGGCCATCGCCTCCTTCCAGGGCGCGCTGGGCATCCTCCCCGGCGCTCACTCGGTCCTCCCCGGCGCCGGGCCCGGGATGGGCCCTGAGCGCAGCGTTTCCCTGCAGGTGCCGCCGGCGATGTCCCGGCCGGGGTCCCTCTGGCCGGCGGACCCGCAACTGGCCGAGGTCCAGCGGCAGGTGGAGGAGGTGCTGGGCGCGAAGGGTTTCCTCGGCGAGGTGCAGGTGCAGCTGGCCGAGGACCGGCTGCTGCTTCGCTTCGCCGAGCAGGTGCTTTTCGACTCCGGCAAGGCGGACCTGCGGCCCGACGCCCTGCCCCGGCTTGACGCCCTGGCGGAGGTGCTGAAACGGATCCCCAACCGGGTCAAGGTCGAGGGGCACACCGATACCGACCCCATCGTCACCGCCCAGTTCCCTTCGAACTGGGAACTGTCCACGGCCCGGGCCACCACGGTGGTGCGGTACTTCGTGGAGTGGCACGGCCTGGACCCCCGGCGGTTTGAGGCGTCGGGGATGGGCGAGTGGCACCCGGTGGCCCCTAACGACACGCCGGAGAACAAACAGCGGAACCGCCGGGTGGACATCCTGATCCTGCCCGAGACGGAGCGGTAGGTTGAGGCGAGGTAGGTGCCGAGATGCGCAAGGCGTTGCTATGGCTCACCGGCGGCCTGGTGGCGGTGGCCCTGGTGGCGGCGGTGACGGTGGTGACCGTGCGGGTGGTGCTGAGCACCATGAACGGGTCGCCGGCCGCGGCCGGAGCTCCGGCGGAAAGCGCCGAAGGCCCCCGGGGCCAGGAGGTCCCCCTGGAGAAGTTTGTGACCAACCTGCGGGATCCGGGCACCGCGGTGGACGTCACCCTGGTCCTGGTGGTGCCGGGGAAGAAGGAGGCGGAGCGGGTTGCGGCGATGGAGTCCAGGCTCCGGTCGGCCCTCATCGGGATGCTCCGGGGGCTGTCGAGCCGCGACCTCGCCGGCCCCGAGGGTCAGGCCCTGGTCGCCGCCCGGGCCCTGGAGACGGCCAACAAGGTCCTGGGTTCGGGCGCCGTCATCGAGGTCCTGGTGACCGACATGGTGACGCAGCCCTAGGAGGAAGCCAAGGTGGAGATTCTGACCCAGGCGGAGATCGATGCCCTGATCGCCTCGCTGATGGCTGAACAGGAGGGGCAGCCCCAGGAGACCAAGAAGGAGGAGCGGCCCCAGCCGCCCCGGCGGGTGCGAACCTACGATTTCCGCCGGCCGGACAAGTTTTCCAAGGATCAGCTCCGGAGCATCCAGGTGATCCACGAGGGGTTTGCCCGGCTCCTGACCACCTTCTACACCGCCACCTTCCGGACGGTGGTGCAGCTGGTGGTCGGGTCCGTCGACCAGATGACCTACTCCGAGTTCATCCGGTCGGTCTCCAACCCCTCGGTCATCTGCCCCTTCACCCTCAGCCCCCTCCAGGGGACCTGCGTCCTGGACATCAACCCGGTGGTCGCCTTCCCGATGATCGACCGGCTTCTGGGCGGGCCGGGCACCGCCCTGCCCCGGGTCCGGGAACTCACGGACATCGAGCAGACGGTGATCATGCGGGTCATCCGGGGCACCCTGGAGGCCTACCGGGAAGCCTGGAGCAACCTGGTGGAACTGAGCCCGGCGCCCGGTGGGATTGAGACCAACCCCATCTTTGTCCAGGTGGCCGCTCCCAACGAGATCGTGGTGACGGTGGCCATCGACGTCCGGGTGGGGGAGCACGTGGGGGTGATCACCCTCTGCCTGCCCTACCTGACCCTGGAGCCGGTCATCCCCAAGCTCACCACCCGCACCTGGTTTGGGACGCGCACGGTCCAGGAGCAGCCCGAGGGGCGGGCGGCCCTGGCCCGGCGGATCAGCGGCGCGGTGGTGCCGCTGACGGTGCAGCTCGGGACAGCGGAACTGACCATTCGGGAGCTCCTGGACCTGCAGGTCGGGGACCTCATCGTCCTCGACCGGCGGGTGGACGAAGAACTGACGGTCTACGTGGGCAACCAGCCCAAGTTTCGGGCCCGGCCCGGCCAGCGGAGCGGCCGCCTGGCGGTCCGGCTGACGGGCCTGGTGCCAAAGGGGGAGCCAGAGGATGACGCATGAGCCCATCTCCCAGGAAGAGATCGACGCGCTGCTCCGGGGCATGGGGCTGGGCGGTCCGGCACCGGGCGGGCCGGAGCGGTGGGAGGCCCTGCGGCAGCCCCTGTCCCAGGCTCTGGCCGTGGCCTGGTCCCTCGCCCCGGCGGTGCTGGGGGGGCCGGTGGAGGCCGGCCCGGTGGAGATCAAGGAAGAGAGCCCGGCGTCTCTCGCCGCCGGGCTGGGGGAGGGCAGCCTCTGGGGCCGGGTCCCGGTGGGCGAGGCAAAGGCCTGGGTGCTGGTCTCCGACACCCTGGTCCGGGCCCTCCTCCAGCAGGCCATCGGGGGTCCGGCGCCCGGGGAGGCGGCTGAGGGCGAGGGGGCCGGTACGCCGGCCCTTCAGGAACTCCTCTCTCTCCAGGAGATCCTCTCCCAGCTCCTCAGCCAGGGGCTGCAGCGGCTTCTCGAAGCCGGCGGGGTCCAGGAGCCCCTCGGGGGGCTGGTCCTGGGCGGCTCCGGCCCCGGGGAGGGGACCGCCCTGGTGGCCTGCCGCCAGGAGGTGCGGCTGGCGTCGGGAGCCGGGGGCACCCTGGCCCTGGCTCTGCCTGTGGCCCTGGCGGAGCGGCTCCTCGCCGGTACGGGGACCCAGGGCGGGGCACCGGCCGCCGGGAGCGGCGGCGCCGGGGTCGGTCCGACGACCGGGGCCGCCCGGACGGCCGGGGCTGTTCCGACGACCGGGGCGCAGACCGGTGCAGCCGCCGGGGTGGGCACTGGCGGGGCGGCCGGGGCCGTGACCGCTTCGCCCGCCGGGGCTGGGACCGGCTCCGCAGCCGGGGCCGGCGGCGCTCCGGCGGCGGGGACAGGGCCCTCCGCCGGGATGGGGATCTCCTACCGGCCGGTCCAGTTTGAGGAGCTGGACCCGCCGGCCG
>QGUP01000322.1 GCA_003242505.1 Bacillota bacterium | reverse complement strand
CGGGGCGGCGGAGCAGCGGAATAAGGATTCCGGGGGCGCCCGCATCCGCGGGCGCCCCCGGCCCGTGCCGGCGGGGGGAACCCTACCCGCCCGCGTACCGGAGCAGGGCCTGGGCCTCCGGAGTGGTGTGGAGCAGGTCATTGAGGGCCCGGGCCAGGAGCCGGGCCATGGCGTCGATGAGGTCGTCGATCTCCTTCGGGGTGACCACCAGGTCCCCCACCTCCGGCCGGAGCACCTCCTGAATCAGCCGGAGCCGCTCCTCGGGGCCGAACTGGGCCATCAGGTCGAAGAAGGGGCTCTTCCCCCTCATCTCCCGGGCCAGGAGGTCCAGGGTGTCGAAGGCGACCGTCGCGGCGTGGACCACCGTGGGCACGCCGATGGCCACCACCGGGATCCCCAGGGTCTCCCGGGTGAGGCCGAGGCGGGCGTTGCCCAGCCCGCTCCCGGGCTGGATCCCCGTGTCCGCCACCTGGACCGTGGTCCCCAGCCGGCCGATGCTCCGGGCCGCCAGGGCGTCGATCACCACCACCCGGTCGGGCCGCATGTGCTGGACCACCCCCCGGATCACCTCGCCGGTCTCCAGGCCGGTGGTGCCGAGGACCCCCGGGGCGAGGGCCGCCACCGGCCGGAGGGCCCCCTCCTGCCCGGGGGGCATGTAGGCCTTCAGGTGCCGGGTGACCAGGATCCGGCGTACCGTCCGGGGGCCCAGGGCGTCGGGGGTCGCCTGGGCGTTGCCGAGCCCCACCACCAGGACGCTGGTCTCGGGCCGGAGGTCCAGCAGCCCCGCCAGTTCCCGGGCGAGGGCGGCCCGGACCGCCTCCTGCAGCTCCGGATCCCGACTCCGGAGCCCCGGGGCCTCGAGGGTGACGTACCGGCCCCGGGCCTTGCCGAGGGCCGCCTCCCCTTCCGGGGAGAAGACCTCCACCCGGGCGATCCGGAGCCCCGGCGCCTGGGCCTCTTCCATCCGCACCCCGGGGATCTCCCCGCCGGAGGCGCCCCGGAGGGCGTCCGTCGCCTCCAGGGCCAGGTCGGTGTAGGGCTGTTGCCATCGGCTCTGCCACGGGTCCTGCGCCACGGCGCCTCACCTCCCGGCTAGGGTGGTCCCGGGCGGCGCCGGGTATACCGCCGGCCGCCGGGACCACGCCGCGGCCCTTCCTCCAGCCCACTCCGCCGGCCCTCGCCGGGGGCTCTCTGTGCCCGCCGCTGCCGGGGTCCCTCCGCCCGCCCGCGGGTCCCCGGGGGTTTCAGCCTCTGGAAGGGTTCTGTTATAGTGGAAACGGAATGATCTTCCGGACAGGCAGGTGGTGGTTCTGGCGCACGAGGCGGGCGCGGGTACCTCCCGCCGGGAGCCCCGGTACATCGACCTCGGGGAGCGGGGCATCTACCACACCGACAACCGGCTGAACGACCTCACGGGCAAGGAGTGGGTCTTTGCCACCCGGTCGGTCATCAACATGTCCTTCCCGCCGTCGCTGCAGTTCGAGCTCCGGAGCCAGCACGGCGGCCAGAAGCCGCCGGAGCTCTGCGCCTACCTGATCCGGATCTTCACCAAGAAAGGGCAGCGGGTGCTGGACCCCTTCGCCGGGGTGGGGGGCACCCTGCTGGGCGCGAGTCTGGCGGAGCGGCAGGCCGAGGGGATCGAGATCAACCCCCGGTGGGTCCGGATCTACCACGAGGTCTGCCGCCGGGAGGGGATCCCGCCCCAGCCCCTCCACGTGGGGGATGCCCGGGAGGTGCTGCCCACCCTGGAGGGGCCCTTCGACTTCCTCCTCACCGATGTCCCTTACTGGGACATGGACGTGCGCCGGCGGTCCACGGGCAAGTTCAAGCGGGTGGGGATGCCGGCCCGGGAGCGGCGGCGGTCCAAGCTTCGCCCCTTCCACGAGCCGGACCCCGGGGACGCCGCGGCCGGGGAGGCCGCTCCCCAGCCCCTGCGGTCGGAGGCGGAGTGGCTCGACCTGCTCCGGACGGTCTTCGCTCTGGCCCGGCCGCTCCTCAAGCCCCGGGCGTACCTGGCGGTCTTCATCGGCGACATGTACCACTCCGGCCGGTTCCATCCCCTTTCCCACCGGGTGACCGACGTGCTCTGCGACCTGGGCTATACCATGAAGGCCAACCTCATCTGGTACGACGTGAGCAAGAGCCTCCACGTCTACGGCTACCGCTACGAGTTCATCCCCAGCATGGTCCACCAGAACATCCTGGTTTTCCGGAACGAGATCTGACGGCAGGAGGGGCTGCGTTGGCTGGGTCGCTGCCGCCTGCGGACCTCAGGCCGATCTACATCCACAACCGGAAGTTCATCGGCTCCAAGCAGAACCTCTTGGATTTCATCGGCGGCGTCATCTCGGCCCGGGCCCCGGAGGCCCGGACGGCGGCGGATCTCTTTGCGGGCAGCGGGGTGGTCGCGGACTACCTGGCCCAGCGGGGGCTGAAGGTGGTGGCCGCGGACCACCTGTTCTGTAACTACGTGCCGGTCCGGGCTTTCCTGGCCACCCCGCCCGGGGCGGTGGACCCGGAGCGGCTGGGGCGGCTCCTGCGGCAGCTCAACGCCCTCCCCGGCCGGCAGGGGTACGCCTGGACCCACTACGGCGGCACCTACTTCACCTACGAGAACGCGGCCCGGATCGACGCAATCCGGGACCAGATCGCCGAGTGGCAGGAGACCGGGGCGATCTCCGAGGCCGAGGCGCTGCTGCTTCTCACCAGCCTCCTGTACGCGGCGGACAAGGTGGCCAACACCTGCGGCCAGTACGACGCGTACCTCAAGCACCTGGGCCGGGAGCCCTACGCCCCCGACGGCACCCACCTGGTGGACGCCAGCGCCTACCGCCCCCTCGAGCTGGGCTGGCCCATGTACCGGCCCGACGGCGACCGGCACCGGGTCTACCTGGCCGACGCGAACCGCCTGGTCCGGGAGGTGGAGGTGGACCTCCTCTACCTCGACCCGCCCTACAACACCCGGCAGTACGTGGACAACTACCACGTGCTGGAGAACCTGGCCCGGTGGGAAAAGCCCCCCCTCCGGGGCAAGACTCGGAAGTTCGACCGGACCGGGCTCAAGAGCCCCTACTCCAGCCGGACCCGCGCGGCCCCGGCCCTGGCGGACCTGGTCCGGGCGGCCCGGTGCCGGCACATCCTCCTCAGTTACTCCAGCGACGGGATCATCCCCCCGGAGGAGATCGTGGCCATCCTGGCCATCCGAGGGCCGGTGGAGGTCTTCGAGCGCCCCTACCGCATCTTCGGCAACGGGGCCGGCCGCTCCCGGCGGCGACCGGTGGTGGAGCGGATCTTCTACTGCCGGGTGCAGGACTAGAGTCCTATTCCCGGTGGGACACACAGGAAATTCCGTGCCCCGCGCCGTATGGCAACAGCAGTATCGGGCTTTGTCGAAGATCCCGTGACGGGCCCGGAGAGCCGCCGGTAGACTGGGGTGGTGCTGCGGGTGTACAGAGTCTCGGTCTCAGCGCTCAAGCCCGGGATGCGCATCGGCCGGTCGGTGGTGGACGCCACCGGCCGGATCCTGCTGACGGCGGGCACGGTGCTCAAGC
>QGUP01000321.1 GCA_003242505.1 Bacillota bacterium | reverse complement strand
GTTGCGAAGGCACCGGATCCTGGTGGTAGACGATGAACACCGGATGCGGGAGCTGGTACGGCTGTATCTCGCCGGCGCCGGTTACGAGGTCGCCGAAGCAGCCGACGGCCGTGAGGCCCTGGACCGGCTGCGGCGCGAAGCCTTCGACCTTGTGATCCTCGACCTGATGCTCCCCGGGCTGGACGGCTGGGAGGTCTGCCGGCGGCTCCGGGAGGAGTCCGACCTGCCGGTCATCATGCTCACCGCCCGGGGAGAGGTGGACGACCGGGTCCAGGGGCTGCGCCTCGGTGCCGACGACTACATCGCCAAGCCCTTCGACGGCCGGGAGGTGGTGGCCCGGGTGGAAGCCGTCCTCCGCCGCAGCCAACCGCTGGCGGCCTCCGACCGACCCCTCCGGGTGGGCGACCTGACCATCCACCCGGCCAGCCGCACGGTGACCTGGCGGGGGCAGCCCGTCCACCTCACTCCCCGGGAGTTCGACCTCCTCCACCTCCTGGCCGCCCATCCCGGCCAGGTCTTCACCCGAGAACGGCTCCTCGACCGGATCTGGGGTCCGGATTTCGAGGGGGATCCCCGCACGGTGGACAGCCACATCAAGAACCTGCGGGAGAAGCTCGGCGACGGTGCCGCTCTGGTGGTCACCGTGTGGGGCGTGGGGTACAAGCTGGAGGTTCCCCATGGGTAAGAGGATGCGGGATCTGAGCGTTACCTTCAAGCTCTGGCTCGCCTTCGCGGCCCTGGTACTGGCCGCCCTGCTCCCGCCCAGCATCGCCCTCAGCCGGCTGCTGACCGGCTTCTACCACCACCAGGTCACCGACCCCCTGGTCTACCACACCCGGCGGCTGGCGGAGATGGTGGCCATGGGCTCCGCTGGCCTGGCGATGGCGCCGATGATGGGGCAGATGGTGGGAGCGGAGGTGCAGGTCGTCGATGCCGAAGGCCGGCCTGTCGCCTTCCCCGGGGCTGGCCGTACCCCCCTCGACCCGGCCCTGGTGCACCGGGCGCTGCAGGGAGAGTCCTTTGTGGTCCACGCCAGGTTGCCGGCCGTGGGCGCCGCCGACCGCGCTGCCGATCGCAGTGCGTACCTGGTCTCCGCTGCCCCGGTGGGAAACCCCCAGGCCCCGACAGGGGCTGCTTTCCTGCTTGTGCCGGCCAGCCCTCTGGAAGAGGCCCTCACCGGTGCCCGCCGGCTCTTGCTCCTCACCCTGGCCGGTACCGGCTTGCTCGCGGCCGCCGCGGCCATCCTCCTCTCCCGCACCCTGGTTCAGCCCCTCTGGCAGATGGAGCAGGCCACCCAGGCCATGGCCCGGGGCGATTACCAGGCCCGGGTGCCCCTCACCGGCAGCGACGAGATCGGTCGGTTGGCCGCGGCCATCAACACCCTGGCGGCAAGCCTGCAGCGGTATGACCGGACCCGGCGGGAGTTTCTGGCCAACGTCGCCCACGAACTGCGCACCCCCCTGTCGTACCTCCGGGGGTACAGCCAGGCCCTGGCGGAAGGGATGGTCCAGGACGAAGAGGACCGCCGGCGCTATCTCCAGATTATCCAGGAGGAGTCAGCCCGGCTGGCCCGGCTGGTGGACGACCTGATGGACCTGGCCGCCATGGAGGAAGGGGGTCGGGCGGTCCTCCGTCTCGCCCCCCTGGACCCCGCTGTTCCCATCGCCCAGGCGGTGGGGGCTCTGCAGCCTTCCGCCCAGGCCAAGGGGGTGCACCTGGCCCTGTCCCTCCCCCCGCAGCTGCCACAGGTGCTGGCAGACGGCGCCCGGGTCCAGCAGGTGGTCCTCAACCTCCTGGACAACGCCCTCCGGCACACCCCATCCGGCGGCACCGTCACCGTCGCTGCCACCGCCGACGGCCGGCAGGTGCGGGTCACGGTCTCCGACACCGGTCCGGGGATACCCCCTGAGGAACTCGAGGCCATCTGGGACCGGTTCCACAAGGTGGACCGTTCCCGGTCCGGCGGCGGCCGGGGGCTTGGCCTGGCCATCGTCCGCAGCATCGTCCGGGCCCATGGCGGCGACGTGGGGGCCGTCAGTTCCCCCGGCGGGGGCAGCACCTTCTGGTTCACCGTGCCGGTCGCTTCTGGATCGCCGGAAACCGACACCCGAGCGGAATGACGTACCGCATTCCCTGCTACCCTTGCGACGGCGCGAGAACCTGGAAGGAGGACCCATCGTGCGGCGGATCGTGACGGTCGGGCGGATCCTGACGGTAGAGGTCAGGGTGCTGGAGGGCTGCTGACCGCCACAGGTGACCGTAGGTTCTACGGTCGTCAAGCCTGGACAGGCCACCTATCTGCGTTTCCCTTACGGCATGTCCCGGGGACATGGGGGTAGGCACCACTTTGAGGTTCACGTTACCACCAACGACCTCCAGCGGCCCACGCTGGTCTTTCACATCTATGCCAACACGGTGGAATAGGGCCCGTATCGGTCGGGTGTGCCGGGGTTGGCCTGCGCGCTGGGGTTCACCCGGCGGGCGGAGATGATCCCATTCCCGTTGCCCAGCTGGATCTCTCCAGTGGGTGGAGACAGCCCGGATTGGACCTTGACACCTTGGTATCCAACTTGTGAAGCCGGACTACATGGCACATAATGCAATTAACCAACGTGCACGGGAGGGATCGCGTGTGGCCAAGACCACCTTCCGCGCTGACGTGTCGTGGTCCGGCGAAAGCGTACGTTCCGTTGCACGCATCCGCAACAAGGAAGTCATCATCGACGAACCAACCTCCCTGGGGGGAACGGATCAAGGGCCCAATCCGGTGGAACTTCTCCTCGCGGCTCTCGGTGGGTGTCTGAACATATTGATCACAACCTACGCTCCCCTTCACCAGGTCGAGGTGCGCGGGGTCCGGATCCGGGTGGAAGGCGACCTCGATCCGGACGGTTTCATGGGCAAGAATCCAAACGTCCGTCCTGGATTCCAGGAGATCCGGTACCACATCCAGATCGACTCGCCGTCGTCTCCGGAGAACATCCGGGCCCTCATCGAACACGTGGAACGGGTTTGCCCAGTGAAGGATACCTTGAAGGGCGTTCCCGTCGTCCCCGTCACCCAGTGATGGCTGCACCGGCCCCCTATGCAATTCCCAACATATCCAAAGCAGGGCTGTCCCCGGGACGTCTCCGGGGACAGCCCTTGACGCACCATACGAGAACACTTCCGTGATCACGTCTTGCGGGGGTCGAACGGGAACCGCAGCTCCCGAAGAAGTCTTACATCAAAGCCCGCTCGCCGCCGAGTCCTTCTTGCGAGCGGCCAGAGCCATCCCCCGGTGGGGGATGGCCCTGCCGCACCCCGCGGGTTCCCGGAAACTCCGTCTTACCGCAACCGGGCCGACACTTCCGCGTAGAGCTCATCGGGGTCGACGTACATCAGCCCGCCGTTTTCTGGCGCTCCATAATCCCTTACCCAGCGAACGCGACCCGCCTTGTCCACCGGGGGTGTCGCGAAACTCACGCAATGAAGCGTGAGAGCTTGCGTGAACAAGAACCACGCAAACGGTTTGCGTAGAGAATGGATGAGAAGGCGAGAATCCGCCAGAACACCCAATCCGACACGCGT
>QGUP01000320.1 GCA_003242505.1 Bacillota bacterium | reverse complement strand
ATCATCGACGCGACCACCACCATCGCCAGGGCCATCATCACCGTCTGGTTGATGCCGGCCATGATCGTCGGCAGCGCCAGGGGAAGCTGTACCTTGACGAGTAGCTGTCCCGGGGTGGAGCCGAAGGCCCGGGCCGCCTCCACCACGTCAGCCGGGACCTGCCGGATGCCCAGGTTGGTCAGCCGGATGGCCGGCGGCACCGCGTAGATGAAAGTGGCCATGACCGCCGGCACCTTGCCCAGGGGAAAGAGCATGGCCGCGGGGACCAGGTAGACGAAGCTCGGCATCGTCTGCATCAGGTCCAGGACTGGGCGTATCACCCGTTCCAACAGGTCGGACCGGGCCATGGCGATGCCGGTGGGGATGGCCACCACAACCGCCAGGGCCGTGCCGGCGATCACCAGGGTGAGGGTCTTCATCGCGTGCTCCCAGAGGCCCAGGGTGCCGATGAAGATGAGCCCGGCCGCCGTCCCGGCGGCGAGCTTCCAGCCGGAGACCTTCCAGGCGACGAGGGCAACGGCCAGGATCACCGCCCACCAGGGGAGCCAGAGGAGAAGCCGCTCCAGCTGCACCAGCGGGACCAGGAGCACCTGGCCCATCCAGTCGAAGAGGGGGCCGTACTCCCTTGTCAGCCACTCCACGCCCTGGTCGACCCAGCGGGCCAGAGGCAAGCGGACGAACTGGGGAAACTCACCCATGGGGCCTCCCCCCTGCGCTACTCCAGTGCCTGCTCCACTTTCTCGGCCACCTCAGCCGGAACCCAACTGCGCCAGACCTCCGGGTAGTTCACGAAGAAGTACCGGGCGGCCTCCTCCGCCGATGCCTCCTCCTGCTCCATGTAGGCGGCCACCTTGTTCAGGATGTCGGTTGGCAGGGTCATCCGCTCCAGGAAGGCGACCACCTCCGGCGCCCGGTCCTGGAGCCCGGGGTGGCTCACCTTGACCACCCGCTCCTCCGGGTAGGCGCACCCCGCCGCGGGGGAGACCTCCTCGATGGCGATCTCGCCGCGCTGGGCCCTTTCGATCTCGGCCCGGCACTCCGGGGTGGAGGGCGGCTCCTCCAACCGGATCAGGTCAAAGGTGCCCACCAGCCAGGTCGGCTCCCAGTAATAGGTGAGAAACGGCTTGCCCTGCCGGTACGCCCCGGCGATAGCGGCATCCATGGCCGCACTGGCTCCCGGCTCCTGAACGTTGTAGAGGTCGGCCAGGCCGTAGGCGTGGAGCTTGATCCGGTTGACCTTGGCGCACTCCCAGCCGGTGATGCAGTTGATCAGCAGCCCCTTGCCCGGCTCCTCCGGGTCCGGGAAGAGGTGGGCGTACCGGCGGAGATCCGCCACGGATTTCAGGTCCGGGGCCAGGGGTTCGATCCCCCGGTCGGGGTCGCCCTTCACCACGTAGGCCGGCACGTACCACCCCTGGGAGGCCCGGTCCATCACCAGCCCCAGGTCGACGATCGCCCCCTCGTCCAGGGCCTGGTGGTACCAATCGGCGACGTTACTCGTCCAAACCTCCATGACCACATCGATGTCACCCTTGACGATGGCCTGCTGCATGATCGGGGTGGTCATCTCCACCGTCTCGACGGGATAGCCGTAGCCCTTCTCGATGATGAACCGGGCGATGGCGTTGTTGATCCACAGCGACTGCCACTGGACGTCCGCCAGCCGGATGACCCCCCTGGCCCCGTCCGGTGCGCCGCTGCCGCCGTGGCGGTCGGCGCTGCCGGGCCCGCCGCAGCCGGCAAGCAGAACTAGGGCCAGGAGCCCCATCGCCGCGGCCGCCCGTCCCATCGGCCGCACAAACCCCATGGCCATCCCTCCGCCTCCCCTTTTTTGGGCCGCACATCGCCGCCGCACATCGCTGCGCAGACGCCGTCACACAGCCGCGCCGGACCGGGGGCTGTCGGGGGCCGCCGCCTCCCGGCGACCCGCCAGGGCCCGGAGCACTGCGACCCGGGGGATCACCCCCACCAGCCGGCCCCCCTCGTCCAGGACCGCGATGGGCCACTTGCTGTGGGCGGCCACGGGGATGAGGTCCTCCAGGTAGGTGTCCGGCGCCGTGGTGGGTACCTCCCGGATTGCCAGTTCCCGGAGATCCGTGGCCCCCTTCTGGGCGGCGGCCACCGCAGTCTCGACGGTGACCAGCCCCACGAGCCGCTGCTCCCCGTCCACGACGAAGACGCTAGAGAGCGCCTGCTCCTCCATCACCCGCAGGGCGGCCCAGGGCCCGCCCCGCTCGACCACCACCGCCCGGGGCTTGTACATGACCGACCGGGCGGTCAGGACCCGGCTGCGGTTCACATCCCGGGTGAACTCGGCGACGTAGTCGTCCGCGGGGTTGCTCAGGATCTCCTCCGGGGTGCCCACCTGGACCACCCGGCCGTCCCGGAGGATGGCGATCCGGTTGCCGAGGCGCAGTGCCTCGTCCAGGTCGTGGGTGATGAAGACGATGGTCTTGTTGAGCCGGGACTGGAGGGCGAGCAGTTCGTCCTGCATCTCCCGGCGGATGAGCGGGTCCAGGGCGCTGAAGGGTTCGTCCATCAGGAGGATCTCGGGGTCGGTGCAGAGGGCCCGGGCGATGCCGACCCGCTGCTGCATGCCGCCGCTGAGCTGCCGGGGGTAGGCCTTCTCCCATCCCTTCAGCCCCACCACCTCCAGCCAGCGGCGGGCCCGCTCCTCCCGCTCCCGGCGGGGGACCTTCTGCACCTCCAGGCCGTAGGCCACGTTCTCCAGGACCGTCCGGTGCGGCAGCAGCCCGAAGCGCTGGAAGACCATGGCCATGGTCCGCTGCCGCAGGGCCCGGAGCCCCTTTTCATCCAGGTCCAGGAGGTTCTGACCCCGGAGCCGGATCTCCCCCGCCGTCGGCTCGATGAGCCGGTTGAGGCAGCGGATCAGAGTCGACTTGCCGCTGCCGGACAGGCCCATGATGACAAAGACCTCCCCCTCCCCGATGGAGAGGGAGACGTTGTACAGGCCAACGCTGTGGCCTGTCCTGGCCATCACCTCCTCCTTGCTGAGCCCCTGCTCCAGCAGAGCCAGCGCCTTGTGCGGCTGCGGGCCGAAGATCTTGGTCAGCCCTTTCACCTCGATGAGCGCCATACCAGCCCCCCTTTCCGACCCCAAAAGACCGACAACTTCATCATAATTGATTGAGTTGTCGCCTGTCAATTCGATCGAATTGAATCCGGCGCACAATTTGAAACGCCCCTGCCAGGGGTTGACCCTGGCAGGGGCGCGCGCTCCTCCATCGGTTGCGTGCCCGGGTTCACCCACCGGGCCAGGTCCCGGGAGCCTCCGGCCGGCGCCGGAACTTCTGCGGCCCCGCTGCCCCGTCGCCTACGCCGGCCTGCCCTGGAGATACCCCTGGGCCACCTGCCAGACCCGGTCCCCGACCAGCCGGCCCAGGGTCCGGCCCACCAGATCCGCCTCGGCGAAGTGGATCCCGCCGTACCGGCGGGACAGGCCGGCCTGGTCCGCGGCCTCGGAGAAGGTGGCCCAGGCGAGGGTGACGTCCGCCTCCGGCACCCCGGGGTCGATCCGGGAGGTCCCGGCCTTCCAGGTGTACCGGGCGCC
>QGUP01000319.1 GCA_003242505.1 Bacillota bacterium | reverse complement strand
CGCCACCCCCTCCAACCGCCACTTCCTCTTCGACGGCCGATGCGGCTTCATCCGAGACCCCCGCAAGGACCTCTTGACCGCCCTCCTCCGACCCCCTCGAAGGAACCTCCTGGGCAAATTCCGCTGGAATGTTCTGGGGCGTCCTCACTACTTCTTCTTTACGCGACGATTCCTCTGTGACCGGCGGGGCCGTGACCGCCGACTGTTCAGCAGCCAAGACGGGAGCCACCACCTGGTCTTGATCCTGCTGCTCGAGCCCGGCCGCGTCCGGTTCGTCTACATCACCGCAAACAGCTCCCTCTACTTCGCCCTCAGAGGCAGCGGACTGACCCAGCGACTCTGACGGTGCTGGCGACGCACCCTCCCGACGGTCAGTCGCCTCCGCCGCCCGTAGGGCGGCCACCACCTGCCCGTGTACCTGAATGAGCCGTTCACGCACAGTCGATAGGCGGCTCATCAGTTCTATCCACTTGCTGTGTGTGGGTACATCCTGGTTGCGCAGTTCCTCGTATTCCTGGAGTATCTGCCCTAAGGCCTGCAGTTGCTCAGCCAGGGCGCGAAGTTCGCCCGAAGTACCACGGAAATCCGTCAGGTCGGCCCACCGAGGCTCCCAGGGTAGTTCATGAAATGCCAAGTGATGCGCGTAATGGCGGTCGAAGTCTAGAAGCAACTGCCGCAACCGCTCCAACGCTGCCGTTCGCTCCAGGTGTTCAGAACGGGCCTGAAGTTTGGAGACCCGAAGTTGGTGCAGCTGCTGGATCACGTCCTCAAGCGCGTCCCAGACAGGGTCCAAGGGGTCCGCGTGTCGTAGGCGTTCGATCCAGGCGGCTGCCTCCTCAACAAGGACACTCTGCCTTAAGGACAGATGCTCCTGCTGGCCCATGGCCTGTTCCCTCCGCTCAACCATTCGCCCACTGCTAAAAGTTATTTGTCGCTGAAACTTTGTTTCCTGCTGGGACTAACCGAGGAGTCGGACGAGCATGCTGCCCGAGGTATCCGCACGCCCCGTAGGGGATTGCATCCCGTACACGGTGTCCTTCTCTCTAGGTCTCCTGGCTGACCGAGTTCGGGGAAGCACACGGCGATTGTCTCATTCCCGTGCCAGCCTTTGAGACCACTGCCACTGGCCCGCTCGCCGGGCCTGTGGTACACTGTTGTTGAGGCCTTTACCGGTCGCAAGCCGGTTCGCCTTTTGTTTTTCCTGATTTAGTAAGTGTGTCTTAATTACTCCCGACGGGCGCGGACCGCCGGCGCCCGACCGTGGACGTCTCGGGTTCGGAAGGGAGGAGAACCCTTGGGTTGGAATCCGACCCCGGGAAACCCGAGTCTGCTCAAGGAGTTGAACCAGTTTCTGATCCTCGACGCGCTGCGGCGTTACGGCAGCCTGTCCCGGAGCGACCTGGCCCGGATCACGGGCCTGACTCCGCCGACGGTGGGGGTCATCGTCAAGGGCCTGCTGGAAGAGGGGTACCTGGTGGAGCAGGCCTCCCTGCCGGCGTCGGGCGTCGGCCGCCGGCCGGTCCCCCTGGCCCTCAATCCCAGGGCCGGGGTCGCCGTGGGAGTGAACGTCAGCACGACCAAGGTCCTGATTCTGGCCGTCAACCTCCTGGGCCAGGTCCAGGCCCGGCGCAGTTTTCCCATTCCCCCGGGCGCGGCGGCAGAAGCCGTGCTGGAGCAGGTGACCGGGAACATCCTGGAGATGCTGGCTGAACTCCGGCCCCGGCGGGTCTTCGGCGTCGGAGTGGGCCTCCACGGCCCGGTGGACCACCAGCGGGGCCTACTCCGCTTTGCCCCGCACCTGGGGTGGCGGAACGTGCCGGTGGCCGACCTCCTCGGCGCTGCCCTGCCCGGGCCGGTGGTGGTGGACAACGGGGTCCGGTGCATGGCCCAGGGGGAACTGTGGTTCGGCGCCGCCAGGGGGGTTGAGAACCTGGTCTGCGTGGCGGTAGGGACGGGTATCGGCTCGGCGATTGTCCTGGATGGGCGGCTCTACCGGGGCGCCGAGGGCGTCGCCGGCGAGATCGGCCACGTCACCGTCGACGTGGAGGGTCCCCGGTGTGACTGCGGCAACTACGGCTGCCTGGAGACCCTCGCCTCTGGCCCGGCCATCGCCCGGCAGGCGGCCCGCCGCCTGAAGCAAGGCGTACCCTCCTTGCTCGCCGACTGGGGGCTGGACCCGGACAGGCTGACCGCCGCGGACGTGGCCCGGGCGGCCCTGGCCGGGGACGAACTGAGCCGGCAGGTCTTCGCCGAGGCCGGCATGTACCTGGGGATCGCCATCGCCAACCTGGCCAAGACCCTCAATCCGTCCCGGATTCTCATCGGCGGCGGCGTCGCCCAGGCCGGAGACCTGCTCCTGGAGCCCCTGCGCCGGACCCTGGCCCAGCGGACCGAGGGGCTCCTCCCGGGGGAGGTGCCCGTCGAGCCCATCCAGCTCGGGGGCGACGCCGGCGCCATCGGCGCGGCCACCCTGGTGCTGGAGCGGTTCTTCCGGGGAGACACGGTACCCCAGATCCTCGACTTCATCGAGCGGTGAGCAGGCGCTCGGGGTACCCGCCGGGAAGGGAAGGCGGCCCCTGCCGCCGTCCGCCCGGGGACCGGCCTGGGGTCCCGCCTGCCGCCACCCATCCCCCCGCCGGGGCGGCCTCTCTCCCCTTGGCCCCACTTAGTAAATTAGTTTTACAAACATGGAGGGCTGCTCGTGAAAGGGTTTTCCGCCACCCGCTGCAACCCCGTGCACCCGCTGCCCATGGCGGACCCGTTCCTCCTCAAGTGGAACGGCGCCTACTACGCCTTTGCCACCGGCCCGGCCCCCGACGGCCGGATCTTTCCGGTGCTCCACTCCACCGATCTGGTCCACTGGACGCCCCTCGGCGGGGCCCTGGAGCCCCTCGCCGACCCGGCCGCCCGGGACTACTGGGCGCCGGAGGTGATCTACCTCAACGGCACCTTCTATCTCTACTACGCGGTGGTCGCCTGGGGCCGGGACCACCACATCCGGGTCGCCACCAGCCAGGACCCGGCGGGGCCGTACCGGGACGCCGGGGTGGACCTCACGAGCCGCCGGCACCCCTGGGCCATCGACCCCCACCCCTTCCAGGACGAGGACGGCAGCCTCTACCTCTTCTACACCGTCGAGTTCTGGGACGGGAGGCGCATCGGCTCCGGCAACGTGGTGGACCGGCTGGTGGACCCCTTCACCCTGGCCGGCGACCCCCGGGAGGTCACCCGGCCCTGCGCCGAGTGGCAGGAGTTCATGCGAGCCCGGGCGGAGAAGGGCGGCGTGGACTGGTACACCGTGGAGGGGCCGTGCGTGCTGCGCCGTGGCCAGCGGTACTACCAGCTTTACAGCGGCGGCAATTACGGCCGGGCCAACTACGGCCTGGGCTATGCGGTGGCCGACCACCCCCTGGGGCCCTGGAGCCCCTGGGTGCCGCCGGGGGAGACGGAGCCCGGCAAGGTCCTCCGGACCCAGAGCCCCCTCCTCTTCGGTCCCGGGCACAACTCGGTGGCCCCGGGGCCGGACAACGTGGAGCTGTACTGCTGCTACCACGCCTGGCAGCCCGACCGGGCCGGCCGGCGG
>QGUP01000318.1 GCA_003242505.1 Bacillota bacterium | reverse complement strand
GGCCAGGGCCGGGGCCCGGATCCTCAACGCCCCGGACACCGTGGGCTACACCACGCCCAAGGAGATCTACGAGATGTTCCGCTACCTGAAAGAGCACGTGGACGCCCCCGAGGGGGTGATCTTCAGTACCCACAACCACAACGACCTGGGATTGGCGGTGGCCAACACCCTGGCGGCCATCGAGGCCGGGGCCGAGCAGGTGGAGGGGACCATCAACGGCATCGGCGAGCGGGCCGGGAACGTCGCCCTGGAAGAGGTGGTCATGGCCATCCGGACCCGGCAGGACCGCTACCCCTTCCACACCGGCATCCGGACCACCGAGATCTACCGCACCTCCAAGCTGGTCCAGACCGTCACCGGCGTCAGCGTCCAGCCCAACAAGGCCATCGTCGGGGCCAACGCCTTCGCCCACGAGAGCGGCATCCACCAGGACGGGGTGCTGAAGGACCGGAGCACTTACGAGATCATGCGGCCTGAGGACGTGGGGGTCCCGGAGAGCGTCCTGGTCCTGGGCAAGCACTCCGGCCGCCACGCCCTGCGCCGGCGGCTGGAAGAGCTCGGCTACCACCTCTCCGAGGAGGAGATCGACCGGGCCTTCGCCCGGTTCAAGGAACTCGCCGACCGGAAAAAGTACATCACCGACCACGACCTGGAGGCCATCGTCGGCGAGGAACAGCAGAAGACCGGCGAGGCCCTCCGGCTGGAGAGCTTCCAGGTGGTCTCCGGCACCCAGACCGTGCCCACCGCCACCGCCCGGGTGGTCCTGGCCAGCGGCGAGGTCCGGCAGGAGGCGGCCTCCGGCGACGGCCCCGTGGACGCCCTCTACCGGGCCATCGACCGGGCGGTGGGGTTCCAGGGCCGGCTCCTCCAGTACGAACTGAAGGCGGTCACCGAGGGCCAGGACGCCCTGGGGGAGGTGACGGTCCGGGTGATGAGCGGCGGCCGGGTCGCCCTGGGCCGGGGGGTCTCCACCGACGTCATCGAGGCCAGCGCCCGGGCCTATGTGGCGGCCCTCTCCAAGCTCCTGAGCGGCCGGGGGATCCCGGTGCAGCCGGGGGCCGACGAGGTGCCGGCGGAAGGGTGGATGCAGCGGGCCTGGGGGGACTGACGGCTCCCCCCGGGCCCGGACGGAAACCTGCCGAGAGAGGGTGAGGGGCATGAGCCTGCAGGTGTACATCGACGGCCGGTTCTATCCCAAGGAAGAGGCGAAGGTCTCGGTCTTCGACCACGGCTTCCTCTACGGCGACGGGGTTTTCGAGGGGATCCGCGCCTACAATGGCCGGGTCTGGAAGCTGGAGGAGCACATCGACCGGCTCTACGACTCCGCCAAGTCCATCTGGCTGGAGATCCCGATGAGCAAGGCGGAGATGCAGCAGGTGGTGGTGGAGACCTGCGCCCGGAACGGCCTCCGGGACGCCTACATCCGGCTGGTGGTCTCCCGGGGCGCCGGCGACCTGGGTCTCGACCCCCGGAAGTGCCCCCGGCCCACGGTGGTCTGCATCGCCGACCGGATCGCCCTCTACCCGGACGAGGTCTATGAGGCGGGGATGAAGGTGGTCACCTCGCCGGTCCGGCGGAGCCCGCCTGCAGCCCACAGCTTCCAGGTGAAGTCCCTCAACTACCTGAACAGCATCTACGCCAAGATCCTGGCGGTGCAGCTCGGTTACCCCGAGGTGGTGATGCTCTCCAGCGAGGGCTACGTGGTGGAGGGGACCGGGGACAACATCTTCATCGTGAAGAAGGGCCGGGTGATCACCCCGCCCACCTACCTGGGGATCCTCCCGGGCATCACCCGGGCGGTGGTGATGGAGATCGCCCGGGAGCACGGCTACCCGGTGGCGGAGGAGATCTTCACCCTCCACGACCTCTACACCGCGGACGAGGTTTTCCTCACCGGCACCGCAGCGGAGATCGTCCCGGTGGTGGAGGTGGACGGCCGCCGGATCGGCGACGGCACCCCCGGGCCCGTCACCTGGCAGATCATCCGGCGGTTCCGGGAGCGGGTCCAGACCGAGGGGACGCCGATCCCGCTGCCGGTGCAGGGGGACTGACCGGCCATGCGGTCGGACGTGATCAAGCGGGGCCTCGACCGGGCCCCGCACCGGAGCCTCCTCCGGGCGGCGGGGATCGCCGATGCGGACCTCGACAAGCCCTTCATCGGCATCGCCAACTCCTACATCGACATCATCCCCGGCCACGTCCACCTGAAGGAGTTCGGCGAGGTGGTCCGGCAGGCGGTCCGGGAGGCCGGCGGGGTGCCGATCATGTTCAACGTCATCGGCGTCGACGACGGCATCGCCATGGGGCACATCGGCATGCGGTACTCCCTCCCCAGCCGGGAACTCATTGCCGACTCGGTGGAGACGGTGGTGGCGGCCCACTGGCTCGACGGCCTGATCCTGATCCCCAACTGCGACAAGATTACCCCCGGCATGCTGATGGCCGCGATGCGGCTCAACATCCCCACGGTGATGGTCTCCGGCGGGCCGATGAAGGCCGGGGTGACCCGGAGCGGCCGGGTGGTGGACCTGATCTCGGTCTTCGAGGGGGTCGGGGCGGTCCAGGCCGGGGCGATGACCCCGGAAGAGCTCTACGAGATCGAGACCGTGGCCTGCCCCTCCTGCGGCTCCTGCGCCGGGATGTTCACCGCCAACTCGATGAACTGCCTCGCCGAGACCCTGGGGCTCGCCCTCCCCGGGAACGGGACGATCCTGGCCACGGACCGGCGCCGGGAGGACCTGGCCCGGCAGGCGGCCCGGGTGCTGATGGAGGCCATCCGCCGGGACCTGAGGCCCCGGGAGATCGCCACCCTCGAGGCCTTCGACAACGCCTTCATGCTCGACATGGCCATGGGCGGCAGCACCAACACCGTGCTCCACACCCTGGCCATCGCCCGGGAGGCGGGGATCGAATACCCCCTCGAGCGCATTGACCGGCTCTCCCGGGAGGTGCGGAACATCTGCAAGGTCTCCCCCTCCCGGCCGGAGGTGCACATGGAGGACGTGGACCGGGTGGGCGGCATCCCGGCGATCCTGAAGGAACTCGACCGGGTAGGACTCCTCCACCGGGACTGCCTCACCGTCACCGGGAAGACCATCGGCGAGCTGGTGGCCGGGGCGCCGGCCCCCGACGGCGATGTCATCCGCCCCTGGGAGGAGGCCTTTGCCCCCGACGGGGGGCTGGCGGTGCTCTTTGGCAACCTGGCCCCCGACGGCGCGGTGATCAAGACCGCGGGGGTGGATCCGAGTATCAAGGTTTTCGAAGGCCGGGCCCGGGTCTTCAACTCCGAGGGCGAGTGCCTCCAGGCCCTGGAGCGCCGGGAGGTCCGGCCCGGGGATGTGGTGGTGATCCGGTACGAGGGACCGAAGGGCGGGCCGGGGATGCCCGAGATGCTCGCCCCCACCTCGATGATCGTCGGCCAGGGGCTCGGCCGGGAGGTGGCCCTCATCACCGACGGGCGCTTTTCCGGCGGCACCCGGGGCATCGCCCTGGGCCACGTCTCCCCCGAGGCCGCGGCGGGCGGGCCCATCGCCCTGGTGGAGGACGGGGATGTGATCCGGATCGACCTGCCCAGCCGCCGGGTGGACCTCCTGG
>QGUP01000317.1 GCA_003242505.1 Bacillota bacterium | reverse complement strand
AAGCCTACCAGGCAACCCACCGGGAACGGCTCTCCGAGGCGGCCACCGCCCACTTCGCCGCGATCACCGGCCGGCCCGGGCGGCAGGTGGTCCTGGACCCGGATTTCCTGGTGACGGTCTACGAGCCCGACGGCCGGGAGGTCACCCCGGACCAGCTCAGCCAGGGGGCCCGGGACCAGCTGTACTTCGCCCTCCGGCTGGCCATCGCCGACCTGCTGGCCGACGCCGTCCGCCTGCCCCTCATCCTGGACGACCCCTTTGTCACCTCCGACCGCACCCGCCTCGGCCGGATCCGGGAAACCCTGGAGCGGGTGAGCGGTGAGCGGCAGGTCCTGCTCCTCGCCCACGACCCGGCGTACCGGACCTGGGGGCAGCCCGAGGCCCTGGACCTCGGCGACGCCCCCGTGGCCCAGACCCCTGGCGGCGCCCCGGCCCCGGGCGGGGCGGGGAGCAGCCCGTCCGGCCCGGCCCCGGGTGCGGCCGCCGACGAGACCCTGGGAGGTGACCCGTCCTGAGCCTGCGGTTTGTCGTTGGCCGGGCCGGCACCGGCAAGACCCGGCACTGCCTGGAGTCGATCCGGGCCGAACTCCTCTCGAGCCCCCAGGCGGGACCGCCCCTGATCCTGCTGGTGCCGGAGCAGGCCACCTTCCAGATGGAGCAGGCCCTGGTCCGCACCCCAGGGCTCAAGGGCTTCCAGCGGGCCCAGGTCCTCAGCTTCCGCCGCCTCGCCTGGCAGGTGCTCCAGGAGGTGGGCGGGGCGGCCCGGCCGGCCATCGGCGACCTGGGCAAGCGGATGGTCCTCCGGGCCCTCATCCAGCGCCGGCTCGGGGAGCTGCGGCTCTTCGGCCGGGTGGCCGGCCGGCCGGGGTTCATCGATCAGCTGGCCCAGACCATCGGGGAACTCCACATCTACGGCCACGATCCCGACGACCTGCAGGCAGTCTGGCAAGCCCTGGAGGCGGAAGGGGCGGGGACCGGCGTCCTCAGCGCCAAGCTCCACGACCTGAGCATCATCCTCCGGGACTACCGGGACTACCTCCAGGACCGGTTCACCGACCCGGACGACTACCTGACCCTCCTCGCCCGGCGGCTCGGGGATTCCCGGCGGCTCCGGGGCGCCCGGGTCTGGGTCGACGGGTTCCAGGGCTTCACCCCCCAGGAGTTCGACGTCCTGGAGGCCCTCCTGCGGGTGGCCGAGGCGGTGGAGGTCACCCTGTGCCTGGACAGCCGGGACCTGCCCCGGTGGGACGCGGAGGACCTGGACCCGACCCATCTCTTCCACCCCACCGCGGAGACCTACGTGAAGCTCCTGGCCCGGGCCCGCCGGGCCGGAGTCCCGGTGCTCCCGCCTCTTGCCCTGGACGGGGACGAGCCTCCCTACCGGTTCCGGGGGGCCCCGGCCCTGGCCCACCTGGAGCGGGAGTTCTTCCGGCAGCCTGGTGAGCCGCTGCCCGAGCCGACGGAGGCGGTGGAGGTGGTCACCGCGGCCAACCGCCGGGCGGAGGTGGAGGCCGCGGCTGCCGAAGTGCTCCGCCTCGTCCGGGAGCAGGGGCTCCGGTTCCGGGAGATCGGGGTGGTCACCCGGGACCTGGAGGCCTATGACGGCCTGGTCCGGGCCATCTTCACCGCCCGGGGAATCCCCCACTTCATCGACCGGCGCCGGCCGGTGGCCCACCACCCCCTGGTGGAGTTCCTCCGCTCCGCGGTGGAGATCGCGGTGACCGACTGGGCCTACGAGCCGGTCTTCCGGCTCCTCAAGACCGACCTGCTGCCGGTCCGCCGGGATGACGTGGACCGGCTGGAGAACTACGTCCTCGCCCACGGCATCCGGGGCCGGGCCTGGTACGAGGAGAAGTCCTGGCGGTACTTCCGGCGCTTCACCCTGGAGGAGGACCGGGAAGAGCCCGATCCGGTGCAAGAGGCGGAACTTGAGGCGGTCAACCGGATCCGGGAGGAGGTGACCCGTCCCCTCCTGCGGTTCTTCCGCCGGGTCCGGGAGGCCCGGTCCCGCCCCCGGCCCGCCCGGGACCTGGCGACGGAACTGTACCGGCTCCTGGAGGACGCGGGGGTGCCCGCCCGGCTCCGGCGGTGGGCCGACGCCGCCCGGGCCGCGGGGAACCTGGAGAAGGAGCAGGAGCACCTCCAGACCTGGAACGGGGTGGTGGAGCTCCTCGACCAGGTGGTGGAGAGCCTGGGGGACGAGCCCCTCACCCCGGCGGAGTTCCTCGAGGTGCTGGAGGCGGGGCTCTCCGGCCTCACCGTGGGGCTGGTGCCGGCGAGCCTCGACCAGGTGGTGGTGGGGAGCCTCGACCGGTCCCGGCACCCGGCGCTCCGGGCGGTGCTGATCCTCGGGGTCGCGGACCGGCGGTTCCCCCGGGCCGCGGAGGAGGACGTGATCTTCACCGACCTCGAGCGGGAGCGGCTGGAGGCGGCGGGGTTTGAGCTCGGGCCCACGGCCCGGCGCCGGACTCTGGACGAGCAGTTCTTCGTCTACCTCGCCCTCACCCGGGCCTCGGAGCGGATCTGGCTCAGCTTCCCCCTCCTGGATGAAGAAGGGCGGGGGCAGGCCCCGTCCCTGGTGCTCCAGCGGATCCGGCAGCTGCTCCCGGGCGCCCGGTACCGGGAGGTGGGCGCCGGGGAGGCGGACGCCGGGCCCGGGGGGATCAGCCGGCCGGTGCAGCTGGCCGCCGCGGTGGCGGAGCGGCTCCGGCAGGCCCGGGAGGGGCAGCCCCTGGACCCCGTGTGGCTCGATCTTTACCAGTGGCTGGTCACCGACCCGTCCCTCCGGGAGGCCGCCCGGCCGGTGCTCGCGGCCCTCGGCCAGACCGGGGCGAGCCGCCCCCTGTCCCCGGAGGTGACCCGGGCCCTGTACGGCGCCGGGCTCCGGACCAGCGTCAGCCGCCTGGAGAGCTTTGCCGCCTGCCCCTTCCAGCACTTCAGCGCCTACGCCCTGGGGCTCCAGGAGCGGGAACGGCTGGAGGTGGAGGCGCCGCACCTCGGGGTGCTCTTCCACGCGGCCCTCCGGCTCTTCGCCCAGGGGCTGATGGCCGATGGGGTGCCCTGGGAGAGCCTCACCCCCGAGGAGCAGCACCGGCGGATCGACGGGATCCTGGAGTCCCTGGTGCCCCGGCTCCAGGGGGAGGTCTTCCTCAGCACCGGGCGCTACCGGTACCTGCTGCGCCAGGTCCGGCGGACCCTCCGGGCGGCGGTGGGGCTCCTGGCGGAGCACGCCCGCCGGGGCCGGTTCCAGCCCCTCCGGGTGGAGGCCGCCTTCGGCCCCGGGGAGGAGCTGCCGCCCCTCACCCTCGACCTTCCCGGGGGCGGCCGGGTGGAACTCCGGGGCCGGATCGATCGGATCGACGGGGCCCAGGGCCCGGGAGGCATTACCTACCTGCGGGTGGTGGACTACAAGAGCGGCCTCCGGCGGCTCAGCCTCGGGGAGGTTTACTACGGCCTGGCGCTGCAGCTTCTCATCTACCTGCTGGTGGCCACCGAGGCCGGGGTCCTCCGGGAGGGCGCCCAAGAGGCGGTTCCCCCCGGGGGCTTCTACTTCCCGGTCCGGGACCCCCCGGTCCGGCTTCCCGGCCCCCGGGAGCCGGAGGAG
>QGUP01000316.1 GCA_003242505.1 Bacillota bacterium | reverse complement strand
CGGGGGGAAAAAGCCCGGGGGGGGGGGGTCGGGGGGGAGGGGAAGGGAGAAGAAGTGCCGCCGCCGGCGGGAGGTAGGGGGCCAGGGGCGGGGCCTCCGGCGGGAGCCTTTCGGCGATGTGGCGGAGGGTGGCGCTGGTGATCCCTGCGGCCCCCGCAGCCACGGCCAGGAAGGCGGCAGCCGCCACCAGGGACTTCGTTGCGACGACCTGGCCGCCGGTCACCGGCCAGGCCCGGAGGACCGGCCGGTGGGGCGCCTCTCCGTCTGCCCAGAGGGCAGCGCCCGCCGCCAGGGCCAGGAGGGGCAGGAATCGTCCGTGAAACTCCCGGAAGCCGTCGGCCAGATAGAGGGGCGAGAGGCGGCCATCCCAGTACAGGAGGAGGAGCAGCACCGGCAGTGTAGCGAGGCCGGCGCCGGTCAGGAGCACGGCCGGGTGGCGCAGGAAAGGCAGTTGCCACCGCAGGAGGCGGGCCCACCGGTCCATCCGGCTCCCATCCAGGGCTACCGACGCCAGGGCGATGAGGGCCAGGCCCGCGGCCAGGGTCCGGCCGGTGACGGCGGCGAGGCCGTGGGCGGTGCCGCCGGTCACCGCGGAGAGATTCAGGGCTCCGCCCAGGAATCGGTCCGCCCAGGCGCCGGGGGCGATGGTGCTCCCTATCCAGAGGAGGGCCCCGCTGGCCACCCCGGCCCAGGGCGCTCCGGCCGCCCCGGCCACAAAGACCAGGCCGAGGAGAAGGGTGCCCACCGCCAGGGGGCGGCTGAAGAGCAGGGGAAAGGTGAAGGGGTGGGTGCCCTCGGACAGGACGGTGGCCGGGGCGCCTGTGGCCCAGATGTAGAGGGGCGGGAGGCCCCACCCGGCCAGGAAGCAGAGGACGGCAAAGCAGCCCAGGAGGGCGGCGGCTTTGGCCAGAGCGGCTCCCGCCCGGCCGGCGGGCCAGGAGAGGAAGAGGGGCCGATGGGGCGGCTCCCCGTCGCTCCAGGCCACCGCGCCAGCCACCAGGACCCAGAGGGGGAGCCACCGCTCGTCGAAGTCGAGCAACTGGTTGTACAGGCTTCCGGTCTGCATCCGGGCATGCCATGCCGCCAGCGCCGGCGGCAGGGCGACGAGAGCGGCGGTGGTAGCCAGGACCGGCGGGCGCCGGAGCCAGACCCCCTGGGCGGCTGCCAGGCGCCCGAGGCGCCGGAGCCTGCTGGCCACGGGTCGTCCGAGTTCCGGGAGTTTACGGACCACCGGCCGCACCCCCGTCGAGGAAGGCGAAGTCCGCCGGGGTGAGGGGCCGCACCCGGGCGGCGGCGAAAAGGGCGTGGAGCTGACGCTTCCGCTCCGGCACCGGGGTCCGGGCGGCCCAGGCCCTGACCCGCGGGTGCCCTTTGTCCGGGTCCGGGGCCTCCCCAAAGGCCTCGGCCTGAGCCCGGTCCACCACTAGGTCCACCGCCGCGTCATAGAGGGACCAGGCGTCCCAGGCAGCGGCGGCCTCAGCCTCCTCGTCCGACGACAGGGTCGCCCAGCGTGTGGCCGATGGCCATTCCAGGACGAGCCACCGCCGGAGGCCGTCGACGAGCTGTTCCCGGGCGGGGGCGGCCCGGAAGACCGGTCCGAGATATTCCGTCCCCAGGATGTGGGGGTCCGGGAGGGAGTGGGGCGCGACGGCGAGGGAGTCCAGCCCGGTCCAATCCACGACCGCGGTGAGGAGCCGGTGCAGGTCCGCGGCTGCCGCCTCCCAGGTGTCGAGTTCCTCCGCCGGGACCAGGTAAGTGAGGCGGCCCCGGTCCTGGATGTGCCAGTCCCCGCCCAGGAGGCTCACCCGGTTCCGCTGGGCGGCGAGCCGCCAGGTGGTGCCGCCGCCGGGGGCGGGGCCAAGGGCGGTGAACCCCGCCAGGGCCCGGATGCCGGGAGGTGTGTGGACGGTCACGGTGAAATCGGGGGTGGCGTCGTTAAAGGGCCGGGTCCGGTCCTTGAGGGCCCGATAGACCAGGGAGGTGAGGGCCATCTCGGAGGTGAGCCGGTGCTCCCCCGGGACCGGGTACCATCCCCAGGTAGCGGGGACCACCGCCATCCCCTCGTCCGCCAGGGCCGCCGGCGTCTCATAGGGGGCGAGGCGCCAGTCCGCGATCCGCCCCCGGTAGGTCATGGCGATCCGCACGGGCTGGCCGGGGGGTGCCGGCTCCGGCAGCCGGACGACGACCACGTCGTCCTGCTGCCAGAAGCCGCCGGCGGGCGCCGGCGGGTTGCCCCCGCCGGGCGACGCACCCTGGGCGGCGGCGCCGGTCTGGGCCGGCACCGGGTGGCCGTTCACCGCCACGGTCTCGACCCGGAAGACCCGGCGCAGGGTGAGCCGGATTTCGTTGGTCGCTGTCCGGGGGAGGAGTTCCACCTCCGCCCGGAGGGTGGCCTCGGGGGCGCGGCGCAGGTCCGCCTCGATCTCGTACCGGAGGGGGGCGACGGACGGCGCACCGGTCGGTGCCGCGGCCGCCTCGCCGGAGGTTGGCGTTGCACCGGCCGGTGCCGCTACTGCCCCGGTGGAGGCTGGCGTCGCACCGGACGGCTCCGGGGGCTCGGCCTGCGGGGTCCCGGCGGGACCCGAGGGCCCGTCGGTGCCGGACCTGTTGTCATCGGAGCCCAGGTGCAGTTCTGGCTTGACCGCCTCGCCGTAGGCCGCCAGGGCCGCCTGGTAGGCGGCCACCCGGGCCTGCTGGTGGACCAGGAAGGGCGCCGCCGCGGCCAGGGCGCCGGCCAGGGCCAGGGTGCCGAGGAGGCCGGAGCGGAGGGGCCGCGCCTCCCGCCGGCGGTGGCGGAGGAGGGCCAGGGCCAGGAGGAGCGCCAGGCTCCCGAGGGCCCAGAAGGCCCGGTGGCTCCAGAAGAGCGCCTGGTGCGGCCGGAGTCCGAAGGCCTCGCTGTAGGGCTGCCAGCGGTGCGGATACCAGGTGCCTAGGTCCGGGGTGGCGAGGAGAGCATGGGGCCACTGCAGGGTCCCGATGACCAGCCCTGGGGCCACCACCGCGAACATCCGGTAGAGGACCAGGGCGATGAGGCCCCCGGTGCCCGGGGCCAGAGCCGCGGCCACCTGGCCGAGGGCCTGGGCGCCCAGGAGGGAGGCCAGCAGGTCCCCGGCGATGATGGCCGCATCCCGGAGGGCCGGGCCTATCCAGGACAGGCCCTCTGCCGCACCTCCGGCCCCGCCGTGGGAGGCGAGGGCGTGGACGGTGGCCGGGACGGCCAGGGCGAGCCAGGCCGCGAGGGTGACGGTCCCCAGGGCCAGGGAGCGGGCCAGATGCCACTGCCAGGCGGCCAGGGGCCAGGCCAGGAAGACCTCCTCCCCGCGGGTTCGCCGGTCCCGCTGGGCCTCCCAGGCGCTGTAGACGCTCAGCAGGGTGCCCAGCAGGGGGAGCAGGAAGGCCGTCTGGCGATGCCGGACCAGGGCCGGAGCCACCCAGCCGGCGGGCACCTGGTCGCCGCCGGCTACGTAGGGAGCGCCACCGGCCAGCAGCCCGGCCGCGAGGACCACGAGCCAGGGCAGGGGCGACCGCCAGGTCCGGCGCACCTCATAGGCCAGCATGACCCGAGACGGGTGGAGGGTGGGGCGTCCCACCCGGACCGAGGGGGA
>QGUP01000315.1 GCA_003242505.1 Bacillota bacterium | reverse complement strand
AGGCCCGGGGGCGGGAGCGGGGGCGGTGGGCAAGGGGGGCCGGGGGCGGAGGGCGGAAACCGGGCAGCGGGGGGCGCTGCCCGGTTTTCTGGCAACCGGGGCCAGCGCTGTAACCAATCGATGGCGGTCCCCGTCAAATCATCGCGAACGACAACCAAAAGGAGGCGAAATGCGCATGCAGCCGCGCTGGGCTTGGATGCAGCGGCGCTGGTCCCGGGCCGGACGGGCCGCCCTCGCCGGAGTCCTCACCCTCGGCCTCCTGCTCTCGGCGGTGCCGGCCCTGGCGGAGACCGGTCCGACGGAGGCGGTGTCCGCTTCCGAGGAAAACCCCGGGGCGGAAAACCCGGAGGCTCCGGTGTCCGCACCGGCCGCACCGGTCCCTCCAGACGCGCCGGCAGCGCCGCGGCCTCTGCCGGAACCCATCCCGGACAAGGAGGGGAGCCGCCCGCTGGGCCAGGTGGCCGTCAGCCGGGATGCGGCCGTGGCTCGGGCCCGGGAGCTCCTGCCGATTCCGGAGGACCTCGGGGAGCCTGCGGCGCACCTGTCGCAGTCTTCGGAGCCGGGAAGCCGTCCCGAATGGTACCTGGAGTGGAGCAGCACCCCCGAGGAGGAGCCCCAGATCCGGTACACGGCGGTGGTGGACGCCACCACCGGCGAGATCCGGCATTACGCCTTCGACCGGTGGGGCGGTGAGGAGTCCCGCGCCCTCACCTATACCCGTCGGGAGGCACGGCAGCGGGCGGAGGAGTGGCTCCGGAAGCTGGCCGGTCCCTACCTGTCCGAGTTCCGCCTCGACGAGCAGAATTCCCGGAGCTACTTCGGCCCGGGGTCGACGCCGGTCCATATCTTCTCCTGGCGGCGGCTGGCGGCGGGCTACCCGGTGCCCTACCAGGGGGTCACCATCGGCATCGATGCCCGGACGGGGGAACTGACCCACTACAACCTCTCCTGGGACCGGGAGACGGCCTTTGACCCGCCGGAGAAGACGGTGGACCCGGCCCAGGCGGCGGCGGCTTTCTGGGCTGCGGTCCGGCTGGGGCTGGCCTACCGGCAGTTCTGGGACCCGGCCACCCAGAAGGACCTCTGGAAGCTGGTCTACGCCCCGGTCGCAGAACTGCCCCTGGTGGACGCCGCCACCGGGGAGGCCCTGGACTCCATGGGCCGGCCCTTCGCGCCCGTCGCCTGGGAGGACCTGCGGCCATTGCCCCCGGCCCAGCCCTACAACCCGCCGGCGGAGCCCCTCACCCATGAGCAGGCCCTGGCCCTGGCCAAGTCCGCGGTGGGGACGGCCGCGGCGCCGACCCAGGTGAACTACCGGGAGACCTCCCAGCCGGTTCCGGGCAAGTACTACCACTTTATGTGGTACCCCCAGGGCCCGGAGGCCAAGGAGGGCGAGTGGCACTACGACGTCGAGGTCGACGCGGTCCGGGGCGTGGTGCAGCGGATGTACACCTGGACCCGCCGGCCGGAGAACTGGCAGGAGACCCCGCCCGCAGTGGACTGGGAGAAGGCTCGGGCAGCGGCGGATGCCTTCCTGCGGGAGTTCCGCCCCGACCTGGTGCCCCACCTCCGGGAGCTGCCCGATGCCAACGAGACCCGGTGGTGCCGGATGCCCGGCCCGGCGGAGGGGGAGGAGGCCCGGCTGCCGGTCTGCAACGGGTACCAGTTCTCCTACATCCTCCTCCACGGCGGCATTCCGGCCCTGGGGCGGACGGTTTCCGTCGAGGTCGATCCCTGGAGCGGCAAGGTGACGGGCTTCTGGGCCAGCCCGGACCTGCCGGAGGCCGAGGAGCTGCCCCGGGCTGAAGGGGTCATCGGCCGGGAGGCGGCCCTGGAGAAGCTCCTCAGCCAGACCGCGCTGGAACTCCGGTGGGCCGTGCAGCCCCCGGTGGTCCTGCCGGCCGCGGGCAAGGGAGGGGACGCCCGGCCCAAGGCCAGGCTGGTCTATGGGCTGGCGGTTCCCGACGAGTCCGCCGGTGTGGTCGATGCCTTCACCGGGGAGCTGTTGGACTCCCGGGGCCGGCCGCTCACCCGCCGGGTGCTGGAACCCGCGGACGTTGCCGGCCACCCGGCCCAGAAAGAGATTGAACTCCTCCTCCTGCGGGGCGTCCTGGAGGTGGAGGCGGACGGAAAGTTCCACCCCGATCGGCCGGTCACCCGGGCCGAGGCCGCCCAGTGGCTGGTCCTGGCCCGGGGGCTCCAGCCGTACGTGCCGCCCCGGGGCCAGTACTCCTTCGCGGAGTTCCAGGCCGGCGACGCGGCCCTCTCCCCGGATCGCCAGGCCCAGGCCCGGTTCGCGGAGGCCGCCCTCCGGGCCGGCATCCTGGTGAAGGAGGAGATGGGGGAGGCCTTCGAGCCGGACCGGCTGGTCACCCGGGAGGAGTTCGCCCTCTGGGCGGTCCGGGCCATGGGGTACGGGGCCATCGCCCGGATGGAGGCCAGCATCTCCATGCCCTTCACCGACGCGGAGGCCGTCGACCCCCGGTACCGGAATGCGGTGGCCCTCCTCGCGGGGCTGAAGGTGATCGACGGCCAGGGGGCCTTCCGGCCCCAGGACCCCATCACCCGGGCCGAGGCTGCGGCGATCCTGTACGCCGTGGCCACCCACGCACTGGAGGTCCTGGGGAAGTAACCGGGGGGCCCGGGGCCATCCCGGGAAGCAGAGGCTCCACGGGAAAGCAGCGGGCGGAAACAGGGCAGCGCAGGCGCGCTGCCCTGTTTCCCATCCCTGTGCCCATGTGGACGTGTGTCCCGTTCCCACGGCACCTGTTCCCCAGTCCCCACGGCCCGGCTCCCGTTCCCACGGCACCTGTTCCCCGGCCCCCATGGCCCGGTTCCCCTTCCCACGGCTCCGGTCCCCCGGCCCCCATCCGCCGGTGTTTGACGATATTGGTTGTCCTGGGATACGATTGTGTGCTGGGACGCTGGCCTCCCCCGGGCTTCGGGAGGCCGCTTCGACAAGCGGATGCGGGAGGTGGGAGGATGGCGTCGGTGCAGGAGCGGGTGCAGCAGCTTTACCGCCTCTGGTCCCAGCACCCCGGGTTCGACCCGGAGACCCGGGCGGAGCTGGCGGCCATCGCCGGCGATGAGAAGGAGATTGAGGACCGGTTCTACAAGGACCTGGAGTTCGGCACCGGCGGCCTCCGGGGGATTATCGGCGCCGGCACCAACCGGATGAACCGGTACACCGTCCGGCAGGCCACCCAGGGGCTGGCGGATTACATCGCCACCTTCGGGCCCGGGGCCAAAGAGCGGGGGGTGGTGATCGCCCACGACTCCCGGCGGTGCTCGCCGGAGTTCGCCCGGGAGGCGGCCCTCACCCTGGCGGCGAGCGGCATCCGGGCTTACCTCTGGGACAGCCTCCGGCCCACGCCGATGCTCTCCTTTGCGGTGCGGGAGCTGGGCGCCATCGCCGGCATCGTCATCACCGCCAGCCACAACCCGCCGGCGTACAACGGCTACAAGGTCTACTGGGAGGACGGCGGCCAGATCCCGCCGGACCGGGCGGCGGCGATCCAGGAGCGGATCCGGGCCCACGGGGACGTCACCGCCATCCCGACGATGCCGGAGGCCGAGGCCCGGGCCAGGGGGCTCCTGCTCCCGGTGCCTCCGGCGGTGGACGAGGC
>QGUP01000314.1 GCA_003242505.1 Bacillota bacterium | reverse complement strand
GCCGCAGGGCGAATGAACGCGCAAAGGGGTCGAGACGACCGTGTACGAGTCGATGCTGCTGCCGCTGATTGTGGCCCTGCCCCTGGCGAGCGCAGCGGTCCTGGCCGCCTTCCGGAACCGGTGGCCCCACCGGGTGATCGGCTGGGCCGGCACCGGGGTGGTCCTGGTCACCTTCCTCCTCAGCCTGGCGGCCTTCGCCCAGCTCCGGGAGCTCGGCGGGGAGGGGGTCCTGCGGTGGGTCTTCTCCCGGTGGGAGATCGGCGGCCGGCCCTACGCGTGGGGGCTGGTCCTGGACCCCCTCGGCATGTGGTGGCTCCTGGTCGTCACTGGGGTGGGCTTTCTCATCCACCTGTACTCCATCGGCTACATGGCCGGGGATGAGAGCTACGGCCGGTTTTTCGCCTGCCTCAACTACTTTGTCTTCGCCATGTCCCTCCTGGTCATGGCGGACAACTTCCTCGGCCTGGTGATGGGCTGGACCAACGTCGGCCTGGCCTCGTACATGCTCATCGGCTTCTACATCCGGAAGCCCTCAGCCAACGCCGCCCAGATGAAGGCCTACCTGACCAACATGGTGGGCGAGGTCTTCATGCTGGCCGGGATCGCAGTGGCGGTGATCCGGTACGGGAGCATCACCTTCGATGCGGTCTTCCAGGGGGTGCAGGCCGACCCCGGCTGGGCGACGGCCATCGGCCTCCTGATCCTGGGCGGTGCGGCGGCCAAGAGCGCGCAGCTGCCGCTCCATATCTGGCTTCCGGACGCGATGGAGGGGCCGACCCCGGTCTCGGCGATGCTCCACGCCGCGACGATGGTGACCGCGGGCGTCTACGCGGTGGCCCGGCTCTACCCCATCTACCAGGCCTCGGAGACCGCGATGACGGCCGTGGCGACGGTGGGGGCCCTCTCCGCCCTGGCCGGGGCCCTGGCGGCTACCCGGCAGTACGACATCAAGAAGGTCCTCGCTTACTCCACCATGTCCCAGATCGGCTACATGTTCCTGGCCAACGGGGTGGGGGCCCACGGGGCGGCGGCCTTCCACTTCCTGACCCACGCCTTCTTCAAGGCGGCCCTCTTCCTCTGCGCGGGCATCATCATCCACGAGCTGGGCGGCCAGCAGGACATCCGCCGGATGGGCGGCCTGCGGGAGAAGATGCCCTTTGCCTACTGGACCTTCCTCATCGGGGTGCTGGCCCTCATCGGCCTGCCGCCCTTCGCCGGGTTCTTCTCCAAGGATGAGATCCTGGCTGCGGCCCTCAACGAAGGGCACTACTTCCTCTTCGCCCTGGGCGTGGTGGCAGCGGGGCTGACGGCCTTCTACAACACCCGGCTCTTCAGCCTGGTCTTCCTGGGGGATCCCCTGGAGGCGCCGGCGAAGTCCGGCAAGCGCAAGCACCGCCGGGAGGAGGAGCACCACGACCACGGCCACCACGAGACGCCCTGGGTGATGAAGGCGCCGGTGGCGGTCCTGGCGGCCCTCTCGGTGGTGGGCGGCGCCTTTGTCCTGGCGGTGGATCCCTACCTGCACCCGGTCTTCGCCCGGTTCGAGGCCCGGGAGGTCCACATCCACGCTCCGGTCTGGGCCATGGCCCTCATCCTGGGCGTCGCGGCCCTGGGCATCTGGGCCGCCTGGGCCCTCTACGGCCCCCGGGGGAGCCGGCGGCAGGCGGAGCAGCGGAGCGTGGGAGCGCCTGCGGGGCTCCTGGGCCGTGCCTTCTACTTCGATGAGATCTACGAGCTCTTCGTCTACCAGCCGGTCCTGGCGCTGGCCGACCTGGTCGGCCACTACGCCGATCCGCGGGGCGTCGACGGGCTGGTGAACGGCCTGGCGCGCATGGCCTACGGCCTGGGCGGGCGGCTGGGTTGGCTGCACAGCGGCTACGTCCGGCGCTACGGCCTGACCCTTGTCATCGGGCTGGTGGCGGTGCTCATCTACTTTGCCTTCTACGTGTAAGGAGGGCTGACCTCCGTGCCGAACTTCGCGGAGAACCTGCCGGTGCTCGCCCCGCTCCTCGCGCTGGCCGTCGGCGCCCTCGGGGTGCTGGTGCTGGACCTGGTGCTGCCCGCCCGCCGGGGGTACGGGTGGTGGTTTGCCGTCGCCCTCGCCGGGGTGGTCCTGGCGGCCCTCTATACCGTGCCCCTCCTGGGCGCGAGCCGCACGGCCTTCGGCGGGGCCCTGGTGGCGGATCGGTTCGGACTCTTCTTCTGGCTGGTCATCCTGGCCGCGGCCGGCGCCTCCCTGCTTCTCAGCCTGAGCCGGAGCGAGGAGGATGCCAGCGGGTACCTCGCCCTGCTCCTCTGGGCGGCCATGGGCATGGCGGTCCTGGCCGCAGCGGGGAACCTGATGGTGGTCTTCCTGGGGCTGGAGATCCTCTCCCTGGCCCTCTACGTCCTGGTGGCCTTTGCGCCGGGCAACCGCATCGCCTGGGAGGCGGCCCTGAAGTACTTCCTCCTGGGTGCGGTGGCTGCGGGGTTCCTGCTCTTCGGCTTCGCCCTCCTCTACGGCGCCGTGGGCGGGGTGGGGCTCGACCAGGTGGCGGAGTACGCCCGGGGAACCGCCGAACTGCCCCGGATCTACAAGCTCGGGGTGGGGCTGAGCCTCGCCGGCTTTGCCTTCAAGCTCGCCCTGGTGCCCTTCCACGTCTGGGCGCCGGACGCCTATGAAGGGGCGCCCACTCCGGTGACCGCCTTCATGAGCGTCGGTACCAAGGCCGCGGCCTTCGCGGCCATGGCCCGGTTCCTGGTGGCGGCGGTGCCGCCCCAGGCCCAGACCGCCTACCTCCTGCCCCTCGGGGTGCTGGCCGCCCTCTCCATGCTGGTGGGGGCCCTGGCGGCCATCCGGCAGGAGAACCTGAAGCGGATCCTGGCGTACTCCGGCATCTCCCACGCCGGCTACCTGATCATGGCCCTGCCGGGGCTGACGGAGGAGGGGCTGGGGGCCGGCCTCTTCTACCTGGCGGGGTACCTCTGCATGAACATGGCCCTCTTCGCCGGCATGGTCTACCTCCGGCAGGTGGGGGAGGACGGGGAGTCCGTGGCGAGCTACACCGGGCTCCTCTACCGGCGGCCGGCCCTGGCCGGGGCCCTGGCGCTGGCCCTCTTTGCCCTGGCGGGGCTGCCCCCCACCGTGGGCTTCACCGGCAAGTTCCTCCTGGCCCTGGCCGCGATCCGGGGTGAGGCGTGGCTCCTCCTCGGGGCCCTGATCCTGGCCACCGGGGTGAGCGCCTACGTCTACCTGCGGGTGGTGGCGGCGATGGCCCGGCAGCCCAAGAAGGTCCGGCGGAGCGCCGCTGCGGAGGTGGCCGCGGCCGCGGCGCCCGCGGCCGGTGAGGGTGCGGCAGCGCTGGGCCTCCCCGACGGCCTGATCCGGGGCGCAGCCGGGGCGGTGCTGGTCCTGGCGGTTGCCGGCATGCTCCTCCTTGGGGTCCTGCCCGGGCGGGTGCTGGCAGCCCTGACGGGGCTTCTGGGCTGAGGACGCCGCTCTCTCCACCGGCCGCGCCAGATCCACTGGGGGTGGCAGCATGGGCGTGACGGATCACAAGGAGGCCGCGGCCCGGCAGGTCCAGAGCCTGCGGGCCGCGGTCCTCACCGAAAGGAACACCGCAACCAGGCCACGCGAGCCCCCCGGCGCGGGA
>QGUP01000009.1 GCA_003242505.1 Bacillota bacterium | reverse complement strand
GGGAGGCGCCTTGGGCGCGGAGGGAGGGCCGGACCCGGCCGACCCGCCAGGGTCCGTCCGGCCTGCCCGTTCCGCCTGCTTGATGGCCTCCCAGTTCCGGAGCACCTCAGCGCTCCCCGCCACCTGCGCGGTACCGAAAACGTGGGGATGCCGGCGGATCAATTTCTCCACCAGCCCCCGGATCACCTCGTCGATGTCGAAGGATCCGGCCTCCCGGGCCACCTGGGCATGGAAGACCACCTGGAGCAGGACGTCTCCCAGCTCTTCCCGCAGCCCCTCCATGTCCCCCGCGGAGATCGCGGAGACAGCCTCATAGGCCTCCTCGAGGAGGTAGGGCCGCAGGCTCCTGTGGTCCTGCTCCCGGTCCCAGGGACAGCCCCCGGGCCCCCGGAGGGCGGCCATGACCTGGACCAGATGGCGAAAGCTCCGGCCCGGGGCTCCCTCCGGCCCCGGCGGCAGGTAGAGGGCCCAGGGGCCCTCCCAGCCTCGGGCCTCCCCGGCACCCTGCTGGCCACCCGCCGGGCCCGCAGCCGCCTCCGTGTCCCCGGGCTCCGGCCCCCTGGCCAGGTCCGCCAGGGTCCGCCGGTTTACCTGGAGGCCCCCGGCGTCGCCGGTGACCAGAGCGACCGGATGCTCCGGCGGATAGGACCCCCGGAGGAGCGCCAGGAGCCCGGGCACCGGGTCCGGGCCGCTCCCCAGGATCAGCACCGGCTGGTCCGCCGGGATGCCGCTCCGGACCGCCTGGTCGGCCCCGACGGTGAAGAGCCCGGCTCCCGGATCCAATCCGAGCGCGTCCAGCACCCCGCGCCAGTCGCAAGTCTGCAAGAGGCATCACTCCCGAACCAGTCCCCGCCGGCGCAGCCAATCCGCCAGAGGCCGGCCAATCCGGGGAATCAGCAGCAGGTCCCGGGCCTGAACCCCGCCGATCAGCAGCAGCACGGCGGCGTAAATCCCGGCCGCCAGGGCGATGTCCGCCAGCACCGCCAGCCGTACCGAGCCCAGGAGCCCCTCCAGCAAGGGCAGGAGCCACCAGGCGCCGAGGGCCATCACCCCGGCCGCAGCCCCGGGCTTCAGCCACATGCCCGTCCAGTCCATCAGCGGGCCCATCTGCCGGCGGCTGGCCAGGAGGTTGAGCCCTGCAGCGACCGCGAACCCCAGGGCCGTTGCGAGGGCCGCCCCCCGGGCCCCCAGGGGGGTGGCGGTCAGCCAGTACGTCAGGACGACCTTCACCGCCAGTCCCGCCAGGAGGTTGCGGGTCGGACTGGCGATGTTCCCCGCCCCCTGTAAGATGCCCGAACTGGTCTGCTGGAGCATCATGAACAGGGCGCCCAGGGACATGGCCGACAGCACCGGCCCACCCTCGCCGCCGAAGATCAGGTAATAGATGCCGTCGCCCAGGACCCAGAGGCCGGTGGCAGCGGGAATGCCCACCAGGAGGGTCATCCGGTAGGCCGCGACGGACCGGAGCCGGGCCTGCTCCCGGTTCCCCTGCTCCAGGGACTCGGTGATGGCCGGCACGAGGCTGATGTACAGCGCGTTGGTCAGCATCGCCGGCAGCCAGATGACCGAGAAGGCGTTGTTGAGCTGGCCCAGGGCGGCATCGGCCTGGAGACCGGCGATGCCCACCGCCTCGAGCCGGTGGATGACGATCCACGCGTCCGCGGCGAGCATCAGCGGCTGCACCGCGGCGATGAGGGAGATGGGCGCCGCCACCGCCAGGATCGCCCGGACGATGCGGCCGGCGGGTTCCCGCTGCCCCGGGCCGATCCTGGCGGGCTCGGACTCCGGCAGGGCCGCCTCGCCCCGGAGATAGAGGACCAGCAGGTAGGCCAGCCCCACCACCGCGCCGGCCACGGTGCCAAAGTTGTACCCCGCCGCGCCCAGCGCGACGCTCCGGGGAGCCAGGAGCCAGATCAGGAAAAGCCCCACGACGATGCGGACGATCTGCTCGTAGATCTGGGACATCGCGTAGGGGGTCATCCGCTGCAGCCCCTGGAACAGGCCCCGGTACGCGGCCATGACCGAGACAAAGAAGATCGCCGGCGCCACCGCCCGGAACCCCGCCGCCGTCTCCGGCCGGCCGGCCCGCTCGGCCAGGAAGGGGGCGCTGGCGTAGAAGGCCACGGCCAGGATCAGGCCCAGCCCCGCCATCAGCCCCAGGGAGATGCGAAAGACCCGGCGGGCCTCGTCGGGCCGCCCCCGGGCCAGCCGCTCCGCCACCAGTTTGGAGATGGCCACGTTCAGCCCCGAGGCGGAGACCGCCAGGACGATCAGGTACGCGGCCGCAGGCCCGGTGGTGAGCCCCATGCCGGCCTCCCCGTTCTGGCCGTCATAGGGGCGGAAGAGCCAGGTGGCAACGGGCTTATACAGGGCCCCCAGGAGCCGGGAGATAAAGCCCGCCAGGGCGATCATCAGGGCGCCGCGGAGGAAACTTTCCCCGGCAGGGACTGCTTGCCGAGCGCGCAACAGGGCCAGCCTCCCAGGATGGACCCCGGAACGGGGTCCCGCTTGTCTCCATGGTAGCGCTGCCGGCTGGCCGGCGTCCAGCCTGGGCCCGGAATCACCGGGCCCCAGGCAAAAAAAGTAGCGGCCAAAGACCGCTACTGCAAGTGACCAATGGTGAGCCTGAGGAAACCACCGGAGGAACCTGTGGGGATCCCTGGGCACCTGGCAACCCTACTGCTCCATCTGCTTGGCAAGAAATCCGGCTGCCGTCTCCGCCAGCTTCAGCTCCAGGTCGCCCATGGTGACGTCCGGCTCCCGGGAACAGAGGATGACAGCGCCGATGGGGTCGCCGGCGGCGACGATGGGGGCCACCACCAGGGCCGAGAAGTTTTCGTCCTCATCGTCGCCGATGAGGGAGCCCCGGACGTTCTTCTGCTCGGCCGGCCGGTTGACCAGGGCGGCTCTGCGCTCCTCCATCACCCGCTCCACCAGGGCCCCGACGGGTTTGTTCAGAAACTCCTTCTTCGGTGCCCCGGCGACGGCGATCACCGCATCCCGGTCCGCGATCAGGGCGATGTGCCCTGTGGTCTCGTACAGGGAGTCGGCGTACTCCTTGGCGAAGTCGCCGAGTTCGCCGATGGGTGAGTACTTCTTCAGGATCACCTCGCCGTCCCGGTCCACGAAGATCTCCAACGGATCCCCTTCCCGGATGCGCAGGGTGCGCCGGATCTCCTTCGGAATGACCACCCGACCCAGGTCGTCGATGCGCCGGACAATTCCTGTGGCCTTCAACTGCATCCCTCCTCCGCTTGGCACCTCACGTCGGCTCGGTGGAGATAGTATATAGCAGCCCTTACATTGCTATTCAGATCTGGAGGCGAGGCGACACTGCCGCTAACCTTTTCCTTCTGTTAACCGGTTCGCCTCGACCGCTACTGGGCTTCCGGGGCGCTTCGCCGGCGCCGGAGCACCGGCACCCTCCCGGGCCGGCCCTCCTCGCCGCGAATAATGTGCCACGGGCAGGCCGATTTTACCGGCCCGGCCACCCGCTCAGGGGGCCGGGGCGGGCGGCGGAAAGGCGCGCAGGCAAGAAAAAAGGCCGCCGAAGAGGCGGCCTCTTGTTCGTCCTTGAGCCAGGCCTGGCCCTAGGTCTTGACGGGGGTCAGGGGGCGGACCTTGCTCAGGATGTCCTCCAGGGCGTAGAGGAGGTCCGCCGGGGTGAAGTCCTGCACCCGCAGGATGAGGCTCGGCTGCCGGTAAGCGCTCAACTGGATCCGGCCCCGGTACTTGCGGTTGAGCTCGGCCACCACCGCCGGATCCGGCCGCCGCTCGCCAAGGAACTTCACCGTCACCCGGTCCTTCATCTGCTGGACCGCGGTCACCCCGGCCGCCGCGGCCAGGACCTTGATCCGGGCCAGGGCCAGGAGGTTGGCCACCGGCTGGGGCATGGGGCCGTACCGGTCGGTCCACTCCTCCGCCAGGTCCTGGGCGTCCTCCAGGCTCCGCACCGCCCGGAGTTTCCGGTACGCCTCGATCTTCTGCCGGGGGTCGGAGATGTACTGGTCGCTGATGTAGGCGTCGACGCTCAGCTCCACCGCGGGCTGGAACTCCGGCGGCGGCGGGGCCTCGCCCTTCAGCTCCCGGACCGTCTCCTCCAGGAGCTGGGTGTACAGGTCGAAGCCGACGCTGACGATGAACCCGTGCTGCTCGGGGCCGAGGATGTTCCCTGCCCCCCGGATCTCCAGGTCCCGGAGGGCGATCTTGAAGCCCGAGCCCAGTTCGGTGAAGTCCTTGATGGCCTGGAGGCGCTTTTCCGCCACCTCGCTCAGGACCTTGTTCTTCCGGTAGAGGAAGTAGGCGTAGCCCACCCGGTTGGACCGGCCCACCCGGCCCCGGAGCTGGTAGAGCTGGGCCAGGCCCAGCTGGTCCGCGTCCTCGACGATGATGGTGTTGACGTTGGGGATGTCCAGGCCGGACTCGACGATGGTGGTGGCCACCAGGACGTCGTACTCCCGGTCCAGGAAGTCCATCATCACCTGCTCGAGCTTCTCTTCCTTCATCTGGCCGTGGGCCACCGCCACCCGGGCCTCCGGCACCAGCCGCTGGACCTTGGCGGCCACCTTCTCGATGTCCTGGACCCGGTTGTAGACGTAGTAGACCTGCCCACCCCGGTAGAGCTCCCGGGTGATGGCCTCCCGGATGAGGTCGTCGTCGGCCTCGGCCACGTAGGTCTCCACCGGGTACCGGTCCTCCGGCGGGGTGGTGATGGTGCTGATGTCCCGGATCCCGACCATCGCCATGTGCAGGGTCCGGGGGATGGGGGTGGCGGAGAGGGTGAGGACGTCCACCGTCGCCCGGAGGGCCTTCAGCTTCTCCTTGTGCTGGACCCCGAAGCGCTGCTCCTCGTCGACGATGAGGAGCCCCAGGTCCTTGAACCGGACGTCGTCGCTCAGCAGCCGGTGGGTGCCGATGATGAGGTCCACCTCGCCCCGGGCCAGGGCCTCCAGGGTCTTCTGCTGTTCCTTGGGGGTCTTGAAGCGGTTGAGGACGTCGATCCGGATGGGGAAGCCGCTGAACCGCTGCAGGCAGGTGACGTAGTGCTGCTGGGCCAGGATGGTGGTGGGCACCAGGAAGGCCACCTGCTTGCCGTCGGCGATGGCCTTGAAGGCTGCCCGCAGCGCCACCTCGGTCTTGCCGTAGCCCACATCGCCCAGGAGCAGCCGGTCCATCGGCCGGGGCTTCTCCATGTCCCGCTTGATTTCCTCGGCGGCCTGGAGCTGGTCCGGGGTCTCCTCGTACGGGAAGGCGTCCTCAAATTCCTTCTGCCAGGGGGTGTCAGGGCTGAAGGCGTGGCCCGGCATCGCCTCCCGCATCGCCTGGATCCGGAGGAGTTCGGCGGCCATCTCCCGGATGGACTCCTTCACCCGGGCCTTGACCTTGGACCACTCGGACCCGCCGAGCCGGTTGAGCTTCGGCTCGTGCCCCTCGGCGCCGATGTACTTGGAGATCTGGTCGATCTGGTCCGTCGGGATCTTCAGCCGGTCGCTGCCCTCGTACTGGATCACCAGGTAGTCCCGGGTTACCCCGAGGATGGTCTCGGACTGGACCCCCAGGTACCGGCCGATGCCGTGGACCTGGTGGACCACGTAGTCCCCCACCTGCAGGTCCTGGTAGCTGGTGATCCGGGCCCCTTCCCGGGCCAGGCCGGAGGCCTGGGGCCGGCGCCGCTTCTTGGTCCGGCCGAAGATCTCGCCGTCGGTCACCACCACCAGCCGGAGGGCCGGCCACTGGAACCCGGCCTCGACGCTGCCGATGCCGATCTGCACCGCCCCGGGGGCCGGTGCCGGCCAGGCCGGCAGCCCGTCGGCGCCGGTCTGGGGCTCGACCAGGGCAGGGATCCGGTCCGCGGCCACCATCTCCTCCCGGAGCCGCTGCCGGCGCTCCTCCGTCGCCGCCAGCACGAAGATCCGGTAGCGCTGGCCGGCCCACCGGTCCAGTTCCTCCTTGAAGAGGGGCCACTGGCCGTGGAACTCCTGCATCGGCTTGGCGCCCTGGACGGAGACCACGTTCTGGGGCTCGACCCCGGGCACCTTCCGGAGCAGGAGGCTCAGGTGGATGGTCTGCCAGCGCTTGAGGCGATGGGCCAGCTGGTCGAAGTCCAGGTAGAGCCCGAGCTGACCGGGCAGGAGGCCCCCCTTCTCCAGGTAACTCACCTGCCGGTCCCGGCCCAGGGACTCCACCTCCGCCGCCGCCTCCCGGATCCGGGCAGTCTCGTCCACCACCACCAGGGGTGGGGCGGCAAAGTAGTCCAGCAGGGACGCCCCCTCGGGGTAGAAGTAGGGCGCGTAGAGGTCCGCCCCCTCGAAGAAGATCCCCTCCCGGAGCTTCTCCAGGTGGCCCTCCACCCGCTCCCGGAGCCGGGCCGCGGCGTCATCGGGGCTGAAGAGGATCCGCTCCAGCTTCGACCCCGGCTCCCGGGCCGCGGCGTCATCGGCCCCGGCGTCCTCGGCGGCGCCCGCAGCGGCCTTACCCTTGCGGCGCCGGCGCCGGCCCGACCCCGAGGCGGCATCCGCCGGCTCGCCGCCGGAGGCCGCGCCCGAGATGAGTTCGCCGTGCCGCTGCCGGGCTTCCCGGAGCTGCTCCTCCGCCCGACGGCGGAGCCGGACCACCGCCTGCTCCAGCTCCTGGGCGATCCGCTCCACCCCCGCCTGCCGGTCCTCGGGCAGCACAAACTCCCGGGCCGGGGGGATGACGACGGCCTCGAGGTCCTCCACCGACCGCTGGGTGGCGGGGTCAAACCGGCGGATCCGGGAGACCTCATCCCACTCGGTCTCCACCCGGACCGGGTACTCCGCGGAGAGGGGCCAGACGTCCAGGATGTCCCCCCGGCGGGCAAACTGCCCCCGGCCTTCCACCATCTCCACCCGCTCGTAGCCCCGGCGGGCGAGGTCCGCGACCAGGGCGTCGAGGTTGAGGGGATGGCCGAGGCGGATGGGGGTCTGGCAGGCGGCAAAGACGTCCCGGGGCACCAGCGCCCGCAGGAGCGCCGCGGCGGGCGCGACCACCACCAGGTTCTCCCCCCGGGCCAGCCGCTCCAGGACCTGGAGCCGCTGCCCCGCCACCTCCGGGCTGTGGGCCACCACCTCGAAGGGGACGTACTCCATCGGCGGAAAGAGCAGCACATCCTGGCCCGGCAGCCAGGTGGCCAGGTCCTCCCGGAAGCGCTCCGCCTGTTGCAGGTTGGCGGTGATGACCAGCAGGGGGCGACCGGTCTCCCGGCGCAGGCCGGCGGCGAGGAAGCTCTTCATGGAGCCGCTCAGGCCGTAGACCAGCTGTTCCCGGTAACCCCGCTTCAGCCCTTCCAAGAGGGAGTGGAATTCAGGCGCCTGGTGCAGCAGGTCGAGCGCGGTTTCGGCGAGCATGTGGCGCTCCAGCCTCCTCGGTGCGGCGGCAGGGCCGCCGGAAAGGGCCAATGGGCCCGGCCCATCCGGGACGGGCCCTGGTTGCGGCTCTGGGCTACGCGGACAGGCAGTGCCGCGGACAGGCCGGCGGGAAAAACCCGAAAGGGCTCTAGCCCCGCACCGGGGGGCTACAGCCCCTGGAGAGACGACAGACACCCGCTGAGGGGGCGGAAGACGTCAGTGGAACAGTCGGGGTTTGCGGTCTCCGCCGGCCCTCGTTGCTGCCGCGCACTCGTCACAGATGCTCTTGACCCGCATCCGTTCCGCCAGCGCGTCAAAGGTAATTATATCGGCCCGCTCCTCAGGGGTCAACGCGTGCAGGCCAAGGGCGGCCTCGCTGACCGCCGGCAGGTTCAGGGTCGCCATGTGGCTCCCACACCGGCGGCAGAAGTACTCTACCAGCATCGGGGGTCCTCCTTACGTACCGCATCGGCCGTACCGCACCGGCCCGGAGCGCGGGGCCCCAGTGCCCCTGGCTGGGAGAAGCCTCAAGGGCCGGATATCCGCCCCTTAGTCTCTCCCCGGGTGCCTCCAGGCTATGCGGCCCGGGGTCGCCACAGCCGCACCGGCCCCTGGAAGCGGTCCAGGTCGGAGAGGATCCCCTTGCCGGAGGCCGTCGCTGCCGGAGGCCGTCGCCGCCCCCCGGCAACCCCCGGGGCGCCGCCGGGTGCCCGGCTCCCGGCCGCCCCTGGGACACCGCTGCCCCTGCCGGCATAGGCTGTTTCCATAAGAGCCGATGCGGAAAGGGGCTTGACGCCATGACCGACAGCGATGGCCGCCGCGCAGAGATGGACGGCCGCCGGGACGGCCATAAGGGCGGGTACCCGGAGGACCGGGAGCGGGACCGGCCCTACCCCAGCCCCAAGCAACCCAGAGCCGATACGCCCAGTCCCCCGCCGGTGCCCATGCAGCCCTTCTATCCGCCCCTGGGAGAGATTTACCCTCTGGAAGGGATGTGCCCGCCGGGGGGCATGTACCCGATGGGGCAGCCCTATCCGATGGGGCGGGCCATGTACCCCGAGGGGATGTACCCGATGGGGGAGATGTACCCCATGGGCCCGATGTTCCCCATGGGGCAGATGCACCACGTGGAGGAGATGTTCCCCATGGGAGCCCCCGGTTACGGACCCCTGTACATGTGGCCCCTCCCGCAGGGCCAGTACCCGCCCCCCGGCGGGCCGGCAGGACCTCAGGGGCCTGCCCAGGCGGTTCCCGGCCTCGAGGAGGTTTTGGCCGCCCTGCACCGGGCCCACGTCAGCCTCTCCCTCCAGTGTGCGGTCGCCTCCCTGGGGCAGTACATCCCGGAAATGCGCCGGCTGCCCGGGTACGAAGAGCTCCATCGGGAGAACTACGAGGTGGCCTACCACCTGACCACGGCCATCGGTTCGGCCCGGCGGATCCTGGCCGGTGCCCGGGACCCTGGGTACCTCGCCCGGCTCATCAGCTGCCAGCGGGCGGCCTACGAACACCAGGAGCGGGCGGCGGCCGCGTTCCGCCGGCTGGCGGCCGGGGCCCCGGCGCAGTTGCGCCCCACGGTCCAGCGGCTCGGGGGATACATCCAGGCCACCACCCGGGAGATCCGCCGGGCCATCGCCCTGACCACCGCCGCCCTGGGGCCCCGGACCATCCACCAGCTGCAGGAGTGGGCCGAGGGGACAGGCCGGGAGCCGTGATCCGCCCCGGTCCGGATGGATGCAAGACAGGGCCGGGCCGCGGGCTGTCCGCCCGCGGCCCGGCCACTTCTGGTCTCGGCAGGTCCCAGGAGCCACGGCATACCCGTCACCCCCAGGCGCCCCTGGCGGTCCGGTTTTCCGGCCCTTGGCGCCCTCAGGGCTCCACCTCGTCCAGCCGGTAGAGGTCGTAGCGGTTCATGATGTCGATGAGCTTCAAGGCGTACTGGGAGTCGGTGGCGTAGCCGGTCCGGCGGAGGGCCCAGGCCCCCTGGATGGGGTCGGCCATCACCGCCCGGAAGGGGGCGTAGCGCTCCTTGCTCGGATCGAGGAGGAACCACTGGTGGTCCTGCCAGCTCTCCTCCAGGCTGCGGTAGGCCCGGAAGTAGTCGTCCACCCGGTAGGCGACGCCGTTGTACTCCTCCCAGGTGTTGCTGATCACCGACCCCGCGGGCCCCTGGCCCTTGATGCCGAAGAGGTTGTAGGAGAACTGGCCGGTGTACTTGTCCACGGGGACGTACTGGCCCCAGCCGGTCTCCAGGATGGCCTGGGCCACCTGCAGCGCCGCGGACATGCCGGTCTCCCGGTGGGTGGCGACGGCCCAGGGGGTGATGAGGTCGATGAACTGGTCCTTCGGGGCGGCGGGCCGGGGACCGTAGATCGGGCCCTTGTAAACCCGGAAGGTGACGGTCTCGGAGGCGAGGGTCTGGCCGCCGGCGGTGGTGGCCACCGCCTGGATCTGCCAGTCGCCCTCCGCCACCGCCGCGGGGTTCCAGGTGTAGCTGGCCTTGGGGTCCGCCCCGCCGGCGACGGTGGTCCACTGGCCGCTCCCGGGCCGTGCGATCCGGAAGCTGACCCCGGTGAGGGGGACATTGGCCTCCACCCGGAGGGAGACCGGCTCTGTCACCACCTGCCGGGGCCCGACCCCCAGGAGCCGGAGGGTGGGCTGCACCCGGACCTCCACCCGCACCGGCTCCGCTTCCCGGGGATTGCCCTGGGCGTCCCAGACCGTCAGGTGCACCGTCTGGGGGCCGTTCTGCTCCGGGCTCGGGAACCAGCGGATGGCCGCGGCGGGGTCGGTGGACTCCCCCAGCACCGTACCGTTGCCCAGCCGGAACTGGATCCGGCTGGCGCTGTAGTTCACCTGGGCCCGGAGGCTCACAGGGCCGGTGAGGGTCTGACCGGGCTTGATGCCGCCGATGGCCGTGAAGGGCTGCATCTGCACCGTGATGGGAATCCCCGCGGAGCGGTAGGCGTTCCCGAGCCGGTCGTAGACCGTCACCCGCAGCAGCCAGTTGCCGTTGCTCCAGACCCCGGGCCACCAGGTGAAGGGCGCGTAGGGGTCCGCGTCGGCGATGGGGTACTCCCGGCCGGAGCTGGGATCGACCAGGGACCAGGTTGCCCGGGTGGCGACAAACCCGAACTCCGCGGTCATGGTGACGCTGCCGCCGGTGCCCTGGAGCACCTGGCCGGGGGCGATCCCGCGGACGGTCACGGTGGAGTCAACCGCCACCTCCACCGGCACCCGGGCCTCCGCCACCTTCCGGCCCTGGGCATCGTAGGCCGCGGCCACCAGGATGCGGGGACCGCTGTGGGCGGGGTCGGGCCGCCAGGTGTAGGCGGCCTCCGGGTCCTGGCCTGCGGCGATGACCGGCCCCTTCCCGGTAGCCGGATTCACCAGGACGTACTGGATCCGGGCGGCGCCGCCCACCTCCAGCCGGGACCGGAGTTCGGTAAGGCCAGTGATCGACTGCCCCGGCGCCACGGTGAGGAGCTGGAGGCCCGTGGCCATGCTCGGCGGCGGCTGGACCGGCAGCGGCTCATCCCCGCCGCTGCGGATGATCACCGCCTGCTGGGCCCCATCCCACTCCACCTGCGCCCCCAGGGCGGTAGCGACAAACCGGATGGGGACAAAGGTCCGGTTGGAAAGGATCCGGGGCGGTACATCGAGCTCGACCGCCGGGTCGCAGCCGGGGCTCAGGCAGGCCCGGGGATCGTCAATCCGGATCCGGACGTACCGGTCCCCCAGGGTGGCGGTGACGGTCCGGGTGGCACCGTCCCAGTCCACCTGGGCGCCCAGAGCGGAGAAGATCGACCGCATGGGCACCAGGACCCGGTTCTGAATCATCACCGGGTCCACGTCAACCCACAGCCGCTGGCCGTCGACCCAGACGGAGATCCGGGGTTGGGCCGCCTGGGCCGGGGCGGGCTTTGCCCCGACGAGGCCGGCGGCGAGAAGGGCGGTGACCAGGCCGGCGACGGTGCGGCGGGAAGGCAGAAGACGGCGGGAGGCCAGCATGGGAACCCCTCCTGAGAGGCGATGGGGGACATGCGTTCCGTCCAGACAGGCATTCCGTCCATATGAGAAAGAAGGACACTCATTCCGTTCATAGGACGGGACAGGTCGTGACCTGGTTTCGGTGCTCGGTTCCCCACATTTTGTCAGGGCCCGGGCCGGCCCAGGCCCCCGCGCCGGCCGCTCCGGCCAGGGCCGGTGTCGGAGACGCTCCGGCCAGAGCCGGCGCTAGAGAACCACCTTCCCCAGGACGGACGGCCGCCCACCGGTGGCACCGGGGACGTTGGTCGGCAGCCCCAGCAGGGCATCGTTGGCCAGGAGGGCAAAGGCCATGGCCTCCTTGGCGTCGGCGTTGATCCCCAGTTCATCCATGAGCCGGACCGGAACCTCCCCCAGCGCCTCCTGGAGAAACCGCATCAGGGTGGGATTCCGGGCGCCGCCCCCGGCCACCAGCACCTCGTCCACCGGACCGGGAAGGAAACGGCGGTAGGCATCAGCGATGGAGTGGGCCGTGAAGGCAGTAACGGTGGCCACCAGATTCCAGGCCCGCTGCCGGTCCCCTTCCCCGCTGGCCTCCACCAGGGTTCCCTCCGCCAGGCCGTACTCCTGGAGCAGCCGGCGACAGAAGGGGAGGCCAAAGACCTCCCGACCGGTGGTCCGGGGCGGCGGCTGCTGCAGGTACGGATGGGCCATCAGCCGCCCGAGGAGCCCGGGGTCCACCTGCCCCCGGGCCGCGAGCCGGCCGTCGGCGTCGTAGGTCTGCCGGCCCCGGGTCAGGAGGGTGACCACGCCATCGATCAGCATATTACCGGGGCCTGTATCAAAGGCCACCACCTGCTCCAGCCCGCCCCCTGCGGGGAGGTAGGTGACGTTGCCGATGCCGCCGATGTTCTGGACCGCCCGGTTGAGCCGGGGGTGGCGCAACATGACCCAGTCGAAGTAGGGCACCAGGGGCGCGCCTTGACCGCCCGCGGCCATGTCCCGGGTGCGGAAGTCCGCCACCACCGGGCACCCCAGCCGCTCGGCGATGACCGCCGGCTCGCCGATCTGCAGAGTGGACCGAACCAGCCAGTCCCCCTCCGGAATGGGGTCCGGCTGATGCCAGATGGTCTGTCCGTGCGAACCCACCAGGTCCACCGCGGCGGGATCCACCCCCGCGTCCCGGCAGAGGGCCAGGGCTGCCTGGGCAAAGCACTCCCCCACTACAAAGTTGAGGTGGCAGATGGCGTCCACCGAACTGGTGGCCGGGTCGCAGAGAGCCAGAATCCGCTCCCTGACCCCCGGGGGATACGGATAGGTGCAGAAGGCCACCAGTTCCACCTGGGCATCGGCCCCGCCTCCCCGGATCCGCACCAGGGCGGCGTCGATGCCGTCGACGGAGGTGCCGGACATCAGCCCCAGCACCAGCCGTTCCGGTTTGTTGGCGATAGCCAGCAGCCGCGCGGCTCCCGCCGGTCTCGTCTCCATGCCCCATGACCTCCCCGTTCTGTACCGTCGCCTGCCTGGGGAAACCAGTTCCGCGTGCTGCGTTCTGGCGCTCGCTGCCTTTCGCTCTGGTCCTCGCACCCTCTGATGGCTATGATCGTAATGACGGATTGCCCGAGGTGACAGGCAACATGCAATTCGGAAACAACTTCGATTTCGCGGAGGCCCTCCGGGCCCTCCAGGACCCCTGGGACCCGGACCGGCGCCTTGCCGCCGCGGCCTCCATCTCCCGGTGGCTGGCCGAAGCCGTGGCCACCCCGGAGCAGGTCGGGGAGGCCCTGGCGGCCCATCCGGACCTGGTGGGCAGCCTGGTCCAGGCCCTGGGGGACCGGCACAAGGGGGTGCAGGTCCACGCGGCGGAGTGCCTGGAGGTGCTGGCCCACTTCTCCCCGGAGGTGGTGCCGGCGCTCCGGAGCGCTCTCCAGTCCGGCGACCCCTGGCACGCCTGGGCGGCAGCCATTGTGCTGGCCCGGCTGAACCTCTGGTGGCCGGAGATGGGTCCGGCCCTGGCCGGGGCCATGGGCTCCCGAAACCGGGACCTGCGCTGGGCGGCAGCCAGCCTGGTCCTGCGCCTCGCGGAGCGCTACGGCCGCCCCCTGGCGGACCTGGCCATGGCCGCCGCCCGGGACCCGGACCCGGTCCGCCGGAAGATGGCCGGGTACCTCGTGGGCGAGATGGGGCGGCGGCAGTACCTGGAGGCCGAGCCGGTCCTCCTCCCCCTCCTGGAGGACCCGGAGCCGGAGGTCCGCCGGGCCGGGATCCTCGCCCTGAACCGGCAGCCCTCCCTCAGCCCCGCTGCCCGGGAGCGGCTGGGGCAGATCGCCGGGGCCGACCCCGATCCCTTCGTCCGCCGCACCGCCGCGGCGGTCCTGAGCCGCCGCCCGGCGTGAGGGGTGCCGGTGGGCCGGCCGCGGGCCACCGGCCAGCTCCGCCGCAGGCCCCTGCTCCAGCTGCTGCTCAGCGGTTGTACCGGTTCATGGCGGCGACAAAGCCCAGGCGGAGGGCGGTGTCCAGGGCCTCCGCCGCCCGCTCCACCGCAGCGGCGATGACCGGCTTTTCCTCTTCTGTAAACGGCGAGAGCACCCAGTCCACCACCGACTCGCCGGCCGCCGGCCGGCCGATGCCCACCCGGATCCGGGGAAACTCCTCGGTACCCAGGTGCTCGATGATGGACCTGACGCCGTTGTGCCCCCCGGAACTGCCCTTTAGCCTGAGCCGCAGGGTGCCCAGGGGGAGATCCAGGTCGTCGTAGATGACCAGCACCTGCTGGGGCTCAACCTTGTACCAGCGGGCCGCTGCGGCCACCGACTGGCCGCTGAGGTTCATGTAGGTCTGGGGCTTGAGGAGCACCACCCGGTGCTCCCCGACCCGCAACTCCGCGTAAAGGGCCTGGTGGCCGCTCTTGCTGACCGCCAGGCCCTGCTTCCGTGCGTAGGTATCCACCACCATGAACCCGGTGTTGTGCCGGGTATAGGCGTACCGCTCACCGGGATTGCCCAGACCGGCGACAATCCACGTGGCCACAGAACCGATCCCCTCTGCAGACGGATTACGCCCTTACTCTAGCAGAGGAAGGAGCCGGGGAGCAAGGCCCCCGGGCCCCGGGCCCTCCCACCGGCCCTCCTACCGGTTCAGGTTCGTGGGCCAGGGCTCGAGGGTCAGTTTCAGCTCCAGTTGCCGCCCCTGCCGGTCCACCTGCAGGGTGACGGTGTCGCCGGGCTTCTTGGTGTCCAGGTAGGCGAGGATGTCCTGGATGGTCCGCACCGGCCGGCCGTCCACCGACAGGATCACATCCCCGGGGACCACCCGGCCGTACCGGCTCTGGGTCGTCGGCCGCAGGCCGGCCTTCTCCGCCGGGCTGTTCGGGTAGACATCCCACACCAGGACGCCTTCCTTCGCCTGGATCTCCTGGGCCAGGTCCGGGTACTGGCGGAGGATGGTCGAGACCGCCTCACCGGAGATCCCCAGCCAGGGCCGCTGCACGTCCCGGCCCTCGGCCAGCTCCGGCAGCACCTGCTTGGCGGTGTTGATGGGCACCGCGAAGCCAATGCCGGTGAATCCCCGCACCGGGCTCAGGATCTGGGTGTTGATCCCGATGACCTCACCGGCCGCGTTCAGCAGTGGGCCGCCGGAGTTGCCGGGGTTGATGGCCGCATCGGTCTGGATGAGATTCAGCAGCCCGCGGCCGGTGGGCGCCTGGCCAGTCCGGCCCACACCGCTGATGATCCCCGCGGTGATGGACTTCCCCGTGCCCAGGGGGTAGCCAATGGCGATGGCCAGTTCCCCGGGCCGCACCTGGTCGGAGTTGCCCAGGGGCAGCGCCACCAGCGGAGCCGCCTGCGGATCCACCCGCACCAGGGCGAGGTCCGTCGACGGGTCGGTGCCCAGGACCTGGCCCTGGAGCCGGATCCGGTCGTCCACCAGTACCTCGACGGTCTTCCGCCCCCGCACCACGTGGTAATTGGTCAGGATGTGGCCCCGGAGCGCGTCAACGACAAAGCCGGTGCCGTTGCCGTCGTCCCTGTCGATCCGGACCACCCCGGGCGCCACCCGCTCATAGAGGGCAGGCAGGTCCACCTCCTGACCCGCCAGCACCACCGGCCGGAGAAGGGAAGAGGGGAGAGGGGCACTGGCCGGGGCCGGCAGGCTCAAACGCCCCTGCAGCACTTTCCAGGTGGCGAAGGTGCCGCCCGCGGCGCCCAGAACGGCGCCCAGGGCTACCAGGGCTGCGGCGGCCAGGGCCTGGTACCGGCGGCGCCGGGATGGGGCCGGCGGCGCCTGCGGAGCCGCTGCCGCAGAGCCGGCAGAAACCCCGGGCACAGAACCGTCAGAGGCCACGGCCCCGGAGCCATCCGCGGGA
>QGUP01000313.1 GCA_003242505.1 Bacillota bacterium | reverse complement strand
TGCCCCGCGCCACCCGGGTGGGGGGGCGCGGCCCCCGCGCTCCCCGGGCGCGGTTCGCGGAGGGGTCAGGGGCGGTGGGGGGAGGGGGGCAAGGCACCCCCCCCGCGGGGCGGGGGGGCTGGACCGCCAGTTCCACAAACTGGCCGGCCCGGGCCCGGGCGGCGATGGCCGGCGCCTCGAGCACCAGCTTGTACCAGTCCGGCCCCCCGGGGCGGTGCGCGACGACCCGGGCCTCGACCTGGACCCACTCCGCCCGGTACCGGGGGTCGGGGGTGCCCGGCGCGCCGCCGGGCGTCGCCCTACTGGCCCGCAACGATCCGTCCCTCCTCCATCACCAGCCGGCCGGAGACGATGGTGGCCACCGGGGCCCCCACCAGCTCCCAGCCGAGGAACGGGGTGTTCCGGCTCTTCGAGGCCATCTCCTCCGGCCGGACGGTCACCCGGCGCTCCAGGTCCAGGACGGTGATGTCCGCCTCGGCCCCCACCTGGAGCGTCGGCGGCCGGATCCCCAGGATCTCCGCCGGCCGGGTGGAAAGCGCGAGGATCGCCCGCTCCAGGGAGAGGTAGCCCGGCCGGACCAGCCGGTCCAGGGTGAGGCTGACCGCGGTCTCAAGGCCCGTCACGCCGTTGGCGGCCAGGGCGAACTCTACCTCTTTATCATCCCGGTGGTGGGGGGCGTGGTCGGTGGCGATGGCGTCGATGGTGCCGTCCGCCAGCCCGGCGATGATCGCCTCCCGGTCCCGGGCGGACCGCAGCGGCGGGGACATCTTGTAGTTGGTGTCGTACCCGGCCCGGTAGAGGTCCTCGTCGGTGAGGGTGAAGTGGTGGGGCGTCGCCTCCGCGGTGACCGGGACCCCCCGGGCCTTGGCCCAGCGGATCAGGTCCACCGACCGGGCGCTGGAGACGTGCATGATGTGGACGTGGCCGCCGGTGGCCTCGGCCAGGAGGATGTCCCGGGCCACGTGGACCTCCTCCGCCAGGGGATCGAAGGGCGGCAGCCCCATCCGGGTGCACCAGGGCCCGGGGTGCATCGCCCCGCCCCGGGAGAGGGTCCGGTCCTCGCAGTGGTCCATCACCGGCCGGCCGAACTGCCGGGCGTAGAGAAGGGCAAGGCGCATCAACTCCGCGTTCTCCACCGGGTTGCCGTCGTCGGAGAAGGCCACCGCGCCGGCCGCGGCCATCTCCCCCAGTTCCGCCAGCTCCTTCCCTTCCTGCCCCTTGGTCACCGCCCCCATGGGCAGGACCTTCACCACCGCCTCCCGCCGGGCCTTCTCCAGGACGTAGGCGACCATCTGGGCGTTGTCGATCACCGGCCGGGTGTTGGGCACCGCCACCACCGCGGTAAAGCCCCCCCGGGCCGCGGCCCGGGTGCCCGAGGCGATGTCCTCCTTCCACTCAAACCCCGGGTCCCGGAGGTGGACGTGGAGGTCGATGAACCCCGGCGCCACCACCCGGCCCCGGCAGTCCAGGACCCGGGTGCCCGGCTCCGGCTCCAGGTCCGGCTCGATCCGGGCGATGACGCTCCCGGTGATCAGGAGGTCCGCCTCCTGGTCAAGCCCCAGCCGGGGGTCCAGGAGCCGGCCGCCCTTCAGGAGCAGCCTAGCCAACCGCGATCCCTCCCCCCAGCAAGAGGTACAGGACAGCCATCCGCACCGCCACGCCGTTTCGCACCTGGTCCAGGATGACCGATCGGTCGCTCTCCGCCACGTCTGAGGTGATCTCCACGCCCCGGTTCATCGGCCCCGGGTGGAGGACCAGCACGTCCTCCCGGCAGAGGGCGAGCTTCTCCCGGGTGATCCCCCAGAACCGGCTGTACTCCCGGAGGGAGGGGAAGTAGCCCCCGGCCTGGCGCTCGAGCTGGATCCGCAGGACGTTGACCACGTCCGCCCCTTCCAGGGCCTCTTCCAGCCGGTCCGTCGCCCGGACCCCGAGGGCCTCGATCTCCGGGGGCAGCAGGGTGGCGGGGCCGGTGACCCAGATCTCCGCCCCGTACTTGCTGAGGCCGTAGATGTTGGACCGGGCCACCCGGCTGTGCCAGATGTCCCCGACGATGACCACCTTCAGCCCCTCGAGCCGGCCCTTGTGCTGCCGGATGGTGAAAAGGTCCAGAAGGGCCTGGGTCGGGTGCTCGTGGATCCCGTCGCCGGCGTTGATGACCGAGGCGGAGAGGGCCCGGGCCAGGAGGTGGGGGGCGCCGCTCTGGCTGTGGCGGATCACCACCGCGTCGATGCCCATCGCCTCCAGGTTCCGGGCGGTATCGAGGAGGGTCTCCCCCTTCTGGACCGAGGAGACCTGGGCGGCGACGCTCACCGTGTCGGCCCCCAGGTACTTGGCCGCCAGTTCAAAGGAGTTCCGGGTGCGGGTGGAGGGCTCGAAGAAGAGGGTGACCACCGCCTTGCCCCGGAGGGTCGGGAGCTTTTTCACCGGTCCGTCGACGATCCCCCGCATCCGCTCCGCGGTATCCAGGATCTGGTCGATCTCCTCCCGGGAGAGGTCCTCCAGCCCGAGGAGATCCTTGCGCCTGAGGCTCACCGCTCCGGCCGCCTCCCTTGTCTGCCGCTTACAGGTCGAAGAGCAGCACCGCGTCCTCGCCGTCCACCTCCGTCACCCGGACCTCCACCAGTTCCTTCCGGGAGGTGGGGACGTTCTTGCCCACGTAGTCGGCCCGGATGGGCAGTTCCCGGTGGCCCCGGTCGATCAGCACCGCCAGCTGAATCACCTGGGGCCGGCCCAGGTCCAGGAGGGCGTCCAGGGCCGCCCGGGCGGTCCGGCCGGTGTAGAGCACGTCGTCCACCAGGACGATCCGCCGCCCCCGGACCGGGAAGGGGATCTCGGTCCCCTGGACCTGGGGCCACTCGGAGCGCTCGCTCAGGTCGTCCCGGTAGAGGGTGATGTCCAGCATCCCCACCGGCACCTGGGTCCCCTCGATCCGGGCGATGTGCGCGGCCAGCCGCTGGGCCAGGGGCACCCCCCGGCGGCGGATTCCCACCAGGGCCAGGTTCTCGGTGCCCTTGTTCTTCTCCAGAATCTCGTGGGCGATGCGGTAGAGGGCCCGGCGCATCCCGTCGGCATCCATCAGCAGCGCCTTGGGCTTGCGACCATCCATCCCCTTCATCCTCCCTTGCCACGGCTCCAGGGTTCCCTGTCCCCTTCCCACAGTCAAGCCTTCCCTGTCCCCGCCGCCTCCCGGCCCCCTCCGGCGGCCTCCCACCCGCGCAAGGCTACCCATACGGGAAGGCTACCTGTGCTGCGGGACAGGCTACCCATCCGCGAGAGGCTGCCCATACACGAAAGGCTATCCGTACACGAAAGGCTCCCCGCCCGGTAAGGCGGGGAGCCGCTCGTGCTCCGCGTCACTTGGCCGGATCCGCACCAGGGGGCCGCTGGGTCCATCCCAGGCAGGCCCTGGGGGTCGCCGGGGCCCTTCCAGGCAGGCCCTGGGGCCCGTCCACTGTGCGGCGATCCAGTTCCAGCGCCTTACCGGCCTCGCAGGACCGGTTTAAAGGTGCCCTCGGCGTGACATTACCAGACGGGCCTCGCCACCGTCAAGGCCCAACTCGTCACACCTGGAACCGGGCCACCGCGGCCAGCAGGTCCTGGGCCAGGGCCGCGAGGTTCCGGGCCGCGGCGGCCACCTCCTCGG
>QGUP01000312.1 GCA_003242505.1 Bacillota bacterium | reverse complement strand
CCTCATAAGCCCGCCTCCAACCACCCGTGGCGGCGCGCCTTTGCTCGCCGCCCCGTAGATCATAACACGACCACGGTGACAAAATCCCTGACGAGAATCAGGTGACATTTTCACTGGCGCTTGACACGGCTGGAGCGGCCAGGAGCCGGGCCCGGGCGTAGGTCCGGAAGGCCCGGGTGATCTCCACCCGCACCCGCTGCCCCACCAGCCCGCCGGCCCCCTCGATGTCCACCACGTACCCGTCCACCCGGGCGATGCCGTCCCCGGGGTTGTGGACGTGGGGCTCCTCCACCTCCAGTTCCAGGACCTGGCCGGGCCGGACCGGCAGGGCCCGGGCCTCCACCTCCGCCCGGGATCCCAGGGCCCGGATCTGGGTCTCGTCCACCTTGAGGGCGGCGTTGCCCTTGATGTAGATCGCCTTGCCCAGCTCCCGCTCCAGCTCCCGGAGGTTGGCGCCCCCGGGGCCGATGAGAAGGGACGCGACCGCCGGGTTGACCTCCATGAGGAGCGCCTCGCTGGCGGAGGTCTTCAGGATCCGCCGGATCTCCGCCCGGACCCGCCGGGCCACGGTCTCCTCCCCGGGAACCCGCCCCCGGCCCTCGCAGGTGGGGCAGGGGCGGGTCAGGATCTCGTCCAGGGCCTGGCCGGACTTCTTCCGGGTCACCTCCACCAGGCCGAGCTGGGTGAGGCCGAGGACCTGGGCCCGGGCCCGGTCCTTCTTCAGCTCCTCCTCCAGGGTCCGGAGCACCTGCTGCTGGTGATCCGGCCGCTCCATGTCGATGAAGTCGATGACGATGATGCCGCCGATGTCCCGGAGCCGGAGCTGCCGGGCGATCTCCCGGGCGGCCTCCAGGTTCGTCCGGAGGACCGTGTCCGCCAGGCTGGTGCTGCCCACGTACTTGCCGGTGTTGACGTCCACCACCGTCAGGGCCTCGGTGCGGTCGATGACGATGTAGCCCCCTGACTTCAGCCACACCCGGCGGCGGAGCGCCTTCTCAATCTCCGGCTCGACGCCGTAGTAGTCGAAGAGGGTCGCGTCGGTCCGGGTGTAGAGCCGCACCCGGTCCTTGAGCTGCGGTTCCGTCAGCTCCAGGAGTTCGAGGATCCGGTCGTACTCGGCCCGGGAATCGATGACCAGCTGGTCCACGTCGTGGTCCAGGAGGTCCCGGACGATCCGGTCCACCAGCCCCAGGTCCCGGTGGATGAGGGCCGGCGCGGGCTGGGTCCGGGCCCGGGCCTGGATCCGTTCCCAGAGCCGCACCAGGAACTCGACGTCCCGCCGGAGTTCCTCCCGCTGCGCCCCCTCGGCCACGGTGCGGACGATCAGCCCCATGCCGGGGGGGCGCACCGCCGCCGCCAGGGCCCGGAGCCGCTCCCGCTCCGCTTCATCCTCAATGCGCCGGCTGACCCCCACATACTCCATGTTCGGCATCAGCACCAGGTACCGGCCCGGAAGGGTGATGTGCCGGGTCACCCGGGCCCCCTTGGTCCCGATGGGCTCCTTGACCACCTGAACCAGGATCTCCTGGCCCGACCGGAGCACATCCTTGATGCTCAGCCGCCGGGCCTCGGGGGAGTCGGCCAGCTCCGGCGGCAGGGCGTCGTCGACATAAAGGAAGGAGTTCCGCTCCAGGCCGATCTCCACGAAGGCCGCCTGCATGCCCGGGAGGACGTTCTGCACCCGGCCCTTGTAGATGTTGCCGACCAGCCGCTGGTGAACCGGCCGCTCGATGTAGAGCTCCACCAGTTCCCCGTTCTCCCGGACCGCGGCCCGGGTCTCATCGATGTCGACGGTGACCAGGATCTCCTTGGACATCTCCGCTCTTCCTCCGCAGCCCCGGGGGACGGCCCGGCAGGGTCCTGGCGCCGCTGGCCGGACCCTCTCACCCCAACAGCATGCCCACCGGCCCCGGGGCCTCTTCCCGGCCGGCAGCGGCCCCCCGGTGGGCCAGGCCGCCGCCGGCGGGATGGTCTGTCCTTAGGGCGTTCGGCGCGGAGGGCCGGACCTCCTGCGGCGGGAACCGTCCCCGGTGCTGCCGGCGCTCGACCGCTGGCGTCCCGCTGCCGTCCGGACCGCCTTAACGAGGGTCGAGCAGCTCCCCCAGGGGCACCTCCGGGCCGAACTCCTCCAGGGCTGCCAGGAGCCGGGCCTCCGACAGGGTCCCCAGGGGCACCAGTTGCCGGTCCACCACCAGCACCAGGTGATAGCTCCGCCGGGCGAGGTGGGGCAGCACCTCCCGGAGGGGCGCCTCCGCCCCCACCACCAGGGTGCGGGCCTGGAGGACCCGGCGGTGCCAGGCCTCCCGGCGCTTGCGGAGGAGGCCCGCGGTCGCCCGGAGGAGCACCTGCTGCTCCTCCTGGCCGGCGAGCCAGAAAAGGTACGGACCGCCCAGGACCGCGGCGGGGTAGGGGTGGCCCGCGGCCAGGGCCACCAGCCCCCAGGCGGTGAGCGCCCCGCCGGTGATCCGGCCGGACCAGGCCATCCACCGGCTGACCGGGCCGGTGCCGTACCGGTGGGCCAAGAGCCCCCGGAGGGCCCGGCCCCCGTCCAGGGGCAGGGCCGGCAGGAGGTTGAAGCCGGCCAGGGAGGCGTTCACCTCAAAGAAGAACCGGACCAGCTCCCGGTCCCAGAAGGAACTGCCCCCGAGGAGGTAGGCCAGCCCGGCCAGGAGCCCGCTCTGGAAGGGCCCGGCCAGGGCCACCGCCACCTCGAGGTGGGGCTGGTCCGCCAGCAGGGGGTCCATCCGGGCCACCCCGCCCACCGGGGTCAGGAGGATCTCCTCCACCTCCACCTCCAGGAGCCGGGCCACCAGGAGGTGGGCCAGTTCGTGGGCCAGCAGGGACCCCAGCACCAGGAGAGCCTGGGCCCCCCACCCCAGCCCGGCGCCGGCCACCAGCAGCGCCAGGAACAGGCCGTGGACGCCGAACCGGGTGCCGGCCCACCGGCCGGCGGGGATGGCCATGGTCAGATCCCGCCCCCATCGTCCAGGAAGGGCTTCGGGTCCACCGATCCGCCGCCCGCGTGGACCTCCAGGTGCAGGTGCGGCGCCCCCGGCTCCGCCGGAGGCGGCGAGGCGACCCGGCCGATGACCGCTCCCGCCTCGACCCGGTCCCCGACCTTGACCTGCAGGTCCGTCAGGGGAGCGTACCGGGAAAGCACCCCCTCCCCGTGGTCGATCTCCACAAACTGACCCAGGTCCCGGCCCCCCTCCCGGCGGTCCGGGTCGCCGCTCCCCACCCGGCGGACGGTGCCTCCCCTGAGGGCCCGCACCGGATCCCCCTCCCGGGCCGCCAGGTCCACGCCGTGGTGGTAGTGCTCACCCGCCTCGCCGGCCGCCACCCAGCCATAATCGGCCACGACCCGACCCGGCACCGGCCGCACGGTCCGGGCCGCGGGCACCTCCGCCGGCCGGTGGAAGGTGATCAGCCCCGGCTCCTCTCCCCGGGCCGGGGCGGGGGTGGCCGGCGCCGGCACTGCGCCTCCACCGGAAGTCCCAGAAGTCCCGGAAGCCCCCGATGCCCCCGGGGCGGCCCCGGAGGTCGGGGGGGCGGGAGCCGACCCCGCCGGGGCCGAGCCCCCGGGCGCCGGAGCGGTGGGCGCCGGCCCGGTAGGCCCGGCCCCCCCGGGGGCCGGGGAGGCAGATCCCTGGGACCCCGGCGGGCCGGAACCCGGAG
>QGUP01000311.1 GCA_003242505.1 Bacillota bacterium | reverse complement strand
GGGGACCCCCGGTCCCCGGGGGTTTCCGCCGGTTTCTCCCCCCGGCCCGGGGGGTGGCGGTTCCGGGGCCCGGTGGTGCGGCCGGTCACCGGGCCGGGCTGGAGAGGGGCGGGCCCGCTGGCGGAGGGGACCGCCCGGGCAGCGGCGGGCCCGCCGGCGGCGGGCCGGTGGCAGACCGCACCGGCCTCGAGGGGCTGCGCCGGACCCTGTACCAGCTCCGGGGGCTGTTCCTCCCCGCAGCGGCCTGGGAGGGGGAGGTGCTGCCCCGGCGGGTGGCGGGGTACCAGCCCCTCTGGCTGGACCAGCTCCTGGCCAGCGGCGAGTTCCTCTGGGTGGGACAGGGCGGGAAGGTGGCCTTCCTGGTCCCCGGGGAGCCGCCGCCGGTGCCCTTGCTCCTGCCCGGCAGGGAGCCGGCGGCCGGGCTGGCAGAGGGAGAGGCCGAGGAGCACCCCGACCTCAGCCCCGGGGCCCGGCAGGTCCTGGCCGCGCTCGGGCGCCGGGGGGCGAGTTTCCTCGGCCCCCTGGCCGCGGCCGCGGGACTGACGCCGGCGGAGGCGCTCGCGGCCCTCTGGGAACTGGTCTGGGCGGGGCTGGTGACCAACGACACCTTTGCCCCGCTCCGGGAACACCTCCGGCTCCGGGGGGCGGGCCGGGGGGCCGGCGCATCTGCCGGGCGCGAAGGCTGGCGGCTCCGGTCCGGCCTGGGGCGGTCGGTGGCCGGGGGCACCGGCCGGTGGTCCCTGGTGGCGGAGAGCCTGGGGCTCCCGGGCGCCGGGGCGATGGCTTCCAGGCCGGAGGCTGCCCCGCCGGCCGGCCCGGACGCCGGTGCCGAAGCCCGAGCCCGGGAGGCCCGGGCGGAAGCCCAGGTCGCGGCCCTCCTGGACCGGTACGGGGTGGTGGCCCGGGAGATGGCGGTCGCGGAGGGGATGGCCTGGGGCGAGCTCTACCCGGTGCTGCAGCGGCTGGAACTTCGGGGCGATGTGCGCCGAGGGTACTTCATCGCCGGCCTCAGCGGGGCGCAGTTTGCCCGGCCCCAGGTGGTGGACCGGCTCCGGGCGGTGGACCCGCAGGCGGCGGGCCGGGGCGACCGCCCGGCACCGGAGGTGACGGTGCTGCCGGCCCTGGACCCGGCCAATCCCTGGGGGCTGATCCTGCCCCTGCCTTCCGCCGCGGAGGGGCGGTTCCGGTTGGTCCGGGCGCCGGGGAACTACCTGGTGACCTGGGACGGGGAGCCGGTGCTGGCGGTGGAAGGGGAGGGCCGCCGGCTGGTGCCCCTGGCCACCCTGACCCCCGAGCGGCTCCCCGGGGCCCTGGCCGCCCTGCGGCAACTGCTGGAGCCTGTGGGCCGGGGCCGGGCCCGGCGACGGGTGGAGGTGGAGCGGTGGGGGGACCGGCCCGTCACCGAGAGCCCTGTGGCGGAGGCGCTCCTGGCGGCGGGCTTCGAACGGGGGTACCGGCGGTTCGTCCTCTACCCGGGGTGATGTCCGGGAGGCCGAGTGGAGGACGGAACCCCGCCGCCGGGTCCGGCCCGGTGACCCAGGCTGTCGGCAAGCCGGGCGGCAAGGTCGGCGCAGAGGCGCAGCCCAAGGTCCCACCCGGCCTCCAGGGCCACGGCGTGGGCGGCAGCGTGAAGGGAGACGGCTGCGGCCCCGGCTCCAACGCGAAAAGCGGTCTCCGCCAGCACCCAGAGGCTCTGGGCCCGGACCTGCGGCCCTGCCGCCGGGTGACCCAGGGCTGCCCGGGCCCGGTCCACCGCTTCGGGGTACCGTCCGGCCAGCAGGAGGCTCCAGGCCTGGTCGGCGGCCAGCGCCGCCGCCGGCTGCCCCCCGGACCCACCCAGATAGGGGAGGATGCTTTCCATCTGGCCGAGGCACCGGGCAGCTTCGGCCTCGCCTTCGAGCAGGCAGCCGTGGAGGGCGAGGCGCAGGCCGGCGAAGGCTTCCGGATACCGTCCCGAGGCCAGGGCGAGGTCCGCGGAGCGCAAGGCCCAGGGAATGGCCTCCCGCCGCCGCCGGAGCCGCCAGAGGGCCTCTGCCAGCAGGTGCAGGACCCAGGGCTCCGGCGGGGCAGCCCCGGCCGGGCCGAGGCCGGGGGCCCCGCTGCCTGGGGCCAGGAACGCGGTCAGAGCATCCGCCACCCCCTGCCAGTCCCCGAGGTCCTGGTAGGCGCGGGCAGTCGCCAGGAGGGCCTCCGGCTCTCCGGCGGCCTCCGGGGGGACCTGGGGGAGGGTTCCGGACGCCGGGCGGGGAGCCTCCTCCGGTGGACGCGGCTTCCGAGGAGCGCCCGGGAGGACGGGACCGGCAGGCCTCCGCGGGAAGCGGGCCAGAGCAGCGGCGGGCAGAGACTTTCGGGCCATCGGGGGAAACCTCTCCTCTCCCTGGCGCCGGGTTTCCCCGACGCCCGTGTGCGGGTGACGAGGCGACGGGTCGGAGGGTCGGTGGGTTGCCCGGCCCTCCCCCGTTCCAGCCAGCGGAATCGGTGCAGCGGGGCGGAAAACCAGAATCTAACCCGACTACCATTCTATGGATCTCACCTGGCGGGGGCAAGGGCCAGGCCACCCTGCGCCGGGACTTTCGCTCGACAGGCGGCGACATTTCCGGGCCGGGAACCGACCGGGTTACAATCACTCATGACCCACGTGCCAGTCGAAACCCACTGCGAAGGAGGCTACAGCCCCGTGGACGTCCTCGAAGCCATCCGGCGCCGGCGGAGCGTGCGGCAGTTCCGGCCCGACCCGGTCCCGGAGGAGATGCTCCGAACCCTGCTGGATGCCGCCCGGCTGGCGCCCAGCAGTTACAACCTGCAGCCCTGGGAGTTCGTGGTGGTCACCGATCCGGAGGTCCGCCGCCGGCTGCGGGTGGCTGCCAACAACCAGGCCCAGGTGGAGGAGGCTCCGGCGGTCATCGTTTGCCTGGGATCCCTCCGGCAACAGGACGCCCTGGCGGCCCGGCTCGAGGCCTCCCTGCCTCCCGACGCCCCGCCGGAGCGCCGGGAGCGGGTGCTGAAGGTCGTCCGGCGGCACAAGCACGACCCGGAGTTCCGGAAGATCCACGTCCTGACCAGCACCTACATCGGCGTCGCCTTCCTGGTGCTGGCGGCCCAGAGTCTGGGCCTCGGCACCTGCTGGATGGGGGGCTTTGACCCGGACAAGGTCCGGGCGCTCCTGGGGATTCCGGAGGACTTTCTGGTGGCTTCCCTGGTGGCCGTGGGCTGGCCTGCGGAAGGGCTGGAATTCCGCCCTCGGCAGCGCCGGCCCCTGGAGGAGATTGTCCACTGGAACCACTTTGGCCGCAGGCCGGACTGGGAGCCGGTGACCAGCGGGTAGAGAACGGAAAGAGCGAACGGCGCCGGACCGGGGCGGTCCGGCGCCATTTTGTGGAAATAACTGGTTTAGAATCCCCCTCAGGTGGAAAGACTTTCCTATGCAAGCCGGTCCATTCCTGGTATACTGCTGATGGTTTGTTTCCGCCCGGCCCGGCAACTTCAGAGATGTGCGACAGACAGGCGGTTGGGAGGGAGGAGGGAGAGATTGCGTTACCTGGGGTTGGGAGCGGTGCTGGCCGCCTGCGGGGGGCTCCCCGGGGCCTTTGGGCCCGCAGGGGGCGGCCCCGGCCAGGATCCCCCCCCCCCCCCGGTAGACCCCGGGACCGAAGCCCTGGACGCCCCCCTGGGTGCCCA
>QGUP01000310.1 GCA_003242505.1 Bacillota bacterium | reverse complement strand
CCGTTCCTGTTCCGGGATCGGGGGGCCCGGGAGCCGTTTGATTCCCGGGGCAAAAGGGGCCCCCGGCCGGGGGTGGGGGTGGCCCGCGGGGATCCCCGCCGCGGCCCGCCGGGCCAGGGCATCCGGGGGGCGTCGGATGCCCTCTCCCACCAGGAGGAGGGTGGGCCTTCGCCCCTCCCCCAGGGGTAGGTCCAGGGCCGGGTTGCGGCCGGCCTCGGCCATGGCGTGGGCCCCGGTCCCCCAGGCCCCGGGGGCGAGGAAGAGGTTGTTCGGGTCCGCGGGCCGCAGGGCGAGGCGCAGGATCCGGAGAGCGACCTCTGCCCGCAGCCGTGCCTCTCCAAGGGCCTGGGCCCAGCGGGTCGGGGGCCGGGCTGCCAGGGGCGTGGACCCGGCCGGCCGCCAGCGGAGGCGGGCGAGGCAGGCGGCGAGGAGACGGCGGAGGAGGCTGAGCCAGGTGGGGAGGTGGCGGCAAAGGAGGCCGCCGAGCCAGGCGCTGAGGGAACGTGGGAGAAGGCCGCCGAGCCAGGCGGCGAGGCCCCGGCGGAGGCGGCCGAGCCAGGTTGCCACCTGATCGCGGAGGCCCAGCCCGGCCAGCCTGCCCGCTAGCCGACCCGGGAGAAGCTGTCGTACCACCGGCGGAGCGCCTCCCTTACCAGGGCCTCGTCCTCCGGCCACTTGGCGAGAAAGCCGATGGTCAGCTCCACGGACTGGGGGGTGATCTGGCCGCCGGCGACATCGACCAGGGCCCGGCACCACTCGATGGCCTCGGCGATGGAGGGCTTCTTGGCCAGGTTGAGCTGGCGGACTTGATGGACGACCCGGGCCACCCGGGCGGCGAAGTCCGGCGGCACCCCCACTGCGCTGGCGAGGATCTGGGCCAGGACCGGCTCGCTGGGAAACTCCAGGTCGAGCCAGACCGTCCGGCGCATGAAGGCCGGGTCCAGGCGCCTGTACTCGTTGGAGGTCAGGAAGATGTAGAGGGGCGCCCGGGCCCGGAGGGTGCGCTTGCCGCCGGAGAGGTTGTGGACCACCAGTTCCTTCTTATCAAGATAGCGGAGGAAGAAGTTGGCGGTGCGCTCGTTGAGCTTGTCGACCTCGTCCACCCGCACCACCGTCGGCCGGTCGGAGAGCAGGCTCTCCAGCAGCGGGGTGGGGGTGAGGTACTCCAGGGTGTACAGGTCCGGCTTCGGCTCTCCGGCCCGGTAGGCGTGGGCGTCGACGATCTGCTTGAAGCCGTTCCAGGCGATGCCGATCTCATCGGCCTCCAGCTGGCTGTGGCACTCCAGGTCGATGAAGTGATAGCCCATGGCCCGGGCGAAGGCCTCGGGCAGTTGCGACTTGCCCACCCCCGGCTCCCCCCGGAGGCCGACGGGTTTCCCCTGCCGGAGGTAGACCCACAGCCGGCCGGCCCGGAGGGGGTCCAGGTAGTACCCCTGGGACTGGAGTGCCGCCCGGAGCTCTTCCGCGGACAGGTGAAACATGCGGTCCGCCTCCTCCCGGATGCGGCGCTGGGCCTCGAGCAGCAGGCGCTGGTTCTCCAGTTCCCGCCGGTAGAGCCGCCGCCACTTGCGCAAGGGCCTGGCAGCGGCCGCCGCGCCGAGGGCCAGGGCGGCCAGGGCCGGCAGCGCCGCGGCGGCGGTGCGGGCGAGGGTGGCCCCCACATGGCTCATCCCCGATCCCCTGCCCTGTGGCACCGGTACCTGTCTGTGCAATAGAATTACTTCTTCCATCCGTCAGAACTCTCCTGTTTCGGTCTAGGGCGCCAGGGGGAGCCATAGCCATTATGTGCACAGGAGCGGAGGGAACGAGGTGCACAGGTTCTGGCTCACCTGGACAGTGGCCGCCGCGATCCTGCTGGTGGTCCTGCCGGCCTGGATCAGCAGAGGCTGGCGGAGCCCCGGGGCGGAGGCGCCCCCCCGGGGCTCCAGGGCCAACGACCTGCCGGTCACCGTGTACTTCCCGGAGACCGGCCGGGTCGAGACCCTGCCCCTGTCCGAGTACCTGGTGGGGGTCGGGGCGGGAGAACTCCCGCCCTCCTTTGCTGACGAAGCGATTCGCGCGCTGATGGTGGCGGCCCGGACCTACACGGTCTACCGGATGCGGCAGTTTGGCGGGAAAGGCTGCGACCTGGAACCCCGGGCGGACGTCTGTGCCTCGGCGGAGTACGGCCAGGCCTACCTGGACTGGCCCGGCCTGCAGAAAAAGTTGGGGGAGGCAGCGGCCCGGCGGTTCTGGAGCCGGCTGCAGGCGGCAGAGGAGGCCACCCGGGGGCTGATCCTCACGTACCAGGGGGCGCCCATCGACGCCATCTACCACAGCACCTCCGGCCGGTGGACCGAGGATGCCCAGGCGGTCTGGGGCCGTTCGGTGCCCTACCTGCGGCCGGTGCCCGACCCCTGGGGGCAGGAGGCGCCCCAGTACACCGAGACCCGCACTTACGGGCTCCAGGAACTGGCCCAAGCCCTGGGGGTTCCGGCCATCGCCGTGCCGGCGGGAGGCGGGGCGCCGCCCATCCGGATCACCGGCCGCACTCCCAGCGGCCGGGTGGCGGCGGTGCAGGTGGGGAGCGTCACCCTCACCGGCGCCGAGTTCCGCTCCCGGCTAGGGCTCCGCTCCACGGACTTCACTCTGGCCTGGCGGGACGGGAAGGTGGTGATCACCACCTCCGGCTACGGCCACGGGGTAGGCCTCAGCCAGTGGGGCGCCAACGGGATGGCCCGCCGGGGCGCGGGTTTCCGGGAGATCCTGGCCCACTACTACCCGGGGACGGCGGTGGAGCCCCTCTTTGCGGACTAGCCGCGGTCCGGTTTGCATAACGGCTGCCATTTCCGGGCAGGCTACCCGGCAGAGGTGATCCATTGTGCGGGACTCGATGGATCGTCCGCCGGAGAAGCCCCCGGAAGGGCCGGGCCCGGTGGAAGGCCGGGACCCAGGGGCCACGGCGTCGGGGCTCCAGGGCCTGGCCGCCCGGGAGGCGACAGCCTGGGCCCAGCGGAGTACGGCCCTGGGGCTCCGGGGTCTGGCGGGCCGGGTGACCGCGGCCTGGGCCCGGCGGGGCCAGGGTCGGGGGGCCTGGGGCCTCCTTCCGGAGCGGCCCCGCCCCGCCCTGGCCACGGTTCTCCTTCTGGCCCTGCTCCTGGCCATCTCCCGGTTGATGCAATCCCTCCCGGGGGGCGAGCAGGCCGGGGCCGGCGGCCGGCCGGCCCCGGCCGCGACCACATCGCCGTCCGGGGTCGGCTCCGGGGCGGCGTCCGGCCCCGAGGGGCCGGAGGGGTCCCCCCTGCCGGCGTTCACCCTGCCGGGGACACCGGTAGCGCCGCCAGCGGGGCAGGCTGACCCGGCGCTCCGGGAGGGATCGGCTGCAACGGGAACATCGGACCCGACTGCGGTCCCCGGGGAAGCGGAGCGACCGGAAGCGGAAGGGCCCGAATCGGAGCGGCCGACCGGGCCCGGGGGAGGAGAGCCGCTAACCCCGCCCCCGGCCCTCCGGAGCCCGTTGGTCGGCTTCGGGCAGGCGGCCCCGGACCGGGGCTTTGGCTGGGCGTACTTCCCGGCCACCGGGGACTGGCGGCTGCACGCCGGTCTGGACGTGCCCGGTCAGCCGGGGGACCCGGTCCTGGCCGCGGCCGCCGGGACCGTGGCGGCGGTGGGGGAGGGACCCCTCTGGGGGCTCTCCGGCAC
>QGUP01000309.1 GCA_003242505.1 Bacillota bacterium | reverse complement strand
TTCTCCCTCGAGGTGCTCACCGTCTCCCGGCTGGCCAACGCCATCGCCGCCATGGGCATCGCCCGCAAGGCCCACCTGGAGGTGCTGGAGCGGGTGCGGCGCCGGCGGGCCTTCGGCCGGGCGCTGGTAGACCACCCCCTCGTCCGCCGGGACCTCACGGACATGGCGGTGCGCATCGCGGGCGGCCTGATGCTGGGCTTCCACGCCGCCGATCTCTTTGAGAAGGCGTGGGACGAGCGGCCGCCCTACACCGCCCGCTATCATTACGCCCGGTTCCTCTCCCACCTTGCTAAGAACCGCACCGCCGACCATGCCGCCGAGGTGACCCGGCTGGCCATGGAGCTTTTCGGCGGCCTCGGGTTCCTGGAGGAGTATGCGGTGGCCCGTTGGCACCGGGAGGCCCTCATCACCCCCATCTGGGAGGGGCCCAGCAACATCCAGGCCCTGGACCTCCTGGAGGCCATACAGAAGAAGCGGGCCCACGAGGCTTTCCTGGCGGAGTTCATCCCGCTGCTGGAGAAGGCCGGCACGGCAGAGGCCCGCATCGCCCGGGAGGTCATCGAGGGGACCCTTGCCCGGCTGGCGGGCAACCGGCCCGAAGAAGCTCAGTGGTATGCCAAGGATGCCACGGCCCGGCTGGCCGATGCCGCCCAGGTGGGCCTCCTCTACCGGCTGGCCGAGATCAGGGGCGAGCGCTATGCCGACCTGGCGGCCCTTTACGCCCGCCGGTTCCTCCTGGGGGAGGAGTACCCGGCCTGGGCGCTGGAGAAGCCGGAGGTATGGTCGGGCGAACCCAGGTGAAGCGTGCTTGACGGGAGGCACAGGGCGTGACGGCGACGAACCACAGCCTGAAGTCCAGCTACCGGGAAGCCCTCATCGAGCATCTCTTCGTGGGCGAACTGATGAAGGCCCTGTGGTTCCAGGGCAGGACGATGGAGGTCGCCAAGCCCCAGGTGGACGACAGCGGCTACGACCTCATCCTGGACTGCGGCGGCGTGACCCGGCATGTGCAGCTCAAGGCTTCCCACCGGGGCTCCAGCACCCAGCACGTCCTCGTCAACCTGAAGCTGAGCCAGAAGCCCAGCGGCTGTGTGGTCTGGGTTCACTTCGATGAAGAGACGATGGAACTCGGGCCCTTCTACTGGTTCGGTTCGGCGCCCGGCCAGCCGCTGCCCGACATCACCGGGATGAAGGTGGCCACCCACCAGAGGCGCAACGCCGAAGGGATCAAGCCCGAGCGGCCCAACATCCGCATTGTGCCGAAGTCCAGGTTCGAGGAGGTCAGGTCGATTCATGAACTGCTCGCAAGGCTCTTCGGGTAAGCCCTCCGCCCCTGGGGGCCTGCTCCCCCAGGCGGCGGCTGCTGCCGGGGCAGCCCAGAGCAAGGGGCCGCGGACGGCGGCCGTGGCCTTGGCCGTCTGGAGCCTGCTTCTGCTGCTCCTGGTTGGCTGCACCGGGGGAGGCCGCAGCCCCCGAGGGTGGGAGCAGCCCGCACCCAGTCCGCCCGATTTCTTCCGCTTCAATAAGGGCGACCCCTCCGCCCGCCCGATCGTCCACGACATTCGGATCTCAGAAACGGGAAACCAGAATGGGTGGCACATCGTCCCGGGCGAGTCCTTTCAGGTCTGCCTCTGGGCCGAGGGGGCAGAAGAGGTAACGTTCTATGGTTACTTCCCGGACTCCGAGGAGTTGGATCCCGACTTCAACGGCATCGTTGAGCACGGTGTCCTGAAGACGACGGAGAATGGCGTGGAGAAGTGGTGCGCCGCCCGGGGACCCCTATCGGGGCCGACGATGGCCATCTACGGAGTCGCCCAGAACGCCGGCGGGAGAACCCTCAGTCGGGTCCTCTTCGTGGCCTGGGACTGGGGCTCCCGGGAGTGACGGGGGGCGCCGGCCGATGGCAGGCCCGGAACCCGGGACGGGAGGGAGGGAGGCTTTAAGGAAACGGAGCCCCCGGCTCACCGGCCGGGGGCTCGATTATTCACGGGAGGGAACGGACCGGAGTCACCTTCACCCCGCCTACGGCTTCTTCACACCAGCAGCACCTCAATCCCCGCCCGCCGCAGTTCCTCCACCAGGTCCGGCGGGGCGCCGGCGTCGGTGATCAGGGTGCGGACCTGCCGGAGGGAGGCCACCAGGGCAAAGGCGACCCGGCCGAACTTGCTCGAATCTGCCACCACCACCCCCCGCCGGGCCCGGCTGAGCATCAGCCGGTGGACCTGGGCCTCCTCCTGGTTGGGAGTGGTGAACCCGAACTCCGGGGAGATGCCGTTCACCCCCACGAAGGCGATGTCCACCGCCACCGTCCGCAGCGCCTCCTCGGCGGTGGGGCCCACCATGCAGAGGGATTCGTCCCGGACCCGGCCGCCGGTGACCAGTAGCTGCACCTCCGGCCGGAAGGACATCTCCCAGGCGATGTTCACCGCGTTGGTCACCACCGTCAGCCCGGTCTTCCCCGCCAGGGCCCGGGCCACGGCCGCCACGGTGGTCCCGGCGCCCAGGGCCACCGTGGCCCCGTCGGGCACCAGGGCCGCGGCTGCCGCGGCGATCCGCTGCTTCTCCTCCTGCCGGGCCTGAAGCTTGGACTGGAAGGGAACGTCCGGGACCAGCACGTGGGGGAGGACCGCGCCGCCGTGAAACCGCACCAGCAGACCCTCTCGCTCCAGGGCCGCCAGGTCCCGGCGGATGGTCACCTCGGTCACGCCCAGTTCTGCGGCCAGCCGGGTCACGTGGACAGTGCCGTGTTGCTGGAGTCGCTGCAGGATCGCGGCACGCCGGGTCTCCGCATCGGCCACCTTGCATCCACCTCGCTCATTTGTTTCGATATCGTACACTGCGATTCCTCTTCAGCGCCGATTCAGCGCCGAATCTGGGCCCGGATGCCCTGGCGAAACCTGGCGGTTTCGTTTTCGGAAGGAAAAACGGGACCGGCGCTGAATGTTCATGATCGAACAGGAGCCCCGGGCAGGAGGGGGGCCCGGCCCTGCCGATCGCCGCCCTCCCATCCAACTCGTGCAGGAGGTCTTGACGATGCCACTGGTCACCGGCTTGGAGATCCTGGCCGCCGCCCGGAAGGGCGGCTATGCGGTGGGCGCCTTCAACTGTCACTACCTGGACATGATCCCCGCGGTGGTGGAGGCCGCGGTGGCCGAGGGGTCCCCGGTCATCCTCCAGTTCACCGAGGGGTCGATCCGGGGCGCCGGCTGGCGCCTGGTGAGCACCGTGGCCCGGGAGGTGGCCATGGCGGCCCCTGTGCCCGTGGCCATCCACCTGGACCACGGCGCTTCCTTCCAGGCCGTCATGCAGGCCATCCGTCACGGCTTTACCTCGGTGATGTTCGACGGCTCGGAGAAGCCATACGAGGAGAACGTCGCCCTCACCCGGCAGGTGGTGGCCGCGGCCCACGCCGTCGGGGTGACGGTGGAGGGGGAGATCGGCCACGTGGGCGGCGTGGAGGACGGCCAGGGCACCGAGCACGGCTGGCTCACCGAGCCCGAGGAGGCCCGGCGGTTCTGGCAGGAGACCGGGGTGGATTACCTGGCCACGGCCTTCGGCACCGCCCACGGCCTGTACAAGGAGGAGCCCCGGCTGGACCTGGAGCGCCTCAGCCGGATCCGGGACCTGGTGGACGCCCCCCTGGTGATGCACGGCGGCTCCGGCGTCCCCGACGACCAGGTCCGGGCGGCCATC
>QGUP01000308.1 GCA_003242505.1 Bacillota bacterium | reverse complement strand
TGCCGGGGGCCATCGGGATCGGCCCCCATTCCCTCCTTATGTCAAGGGTACATGGATTGCAGCGGAACGGGGTTACCATCTTATGCGGCCGTGGGGCGGTGGGGGAGTGGCGCCTCGGGAAGAGGCAACCCGGGGCGGGGGCTCACTCCCCCGCCAGTTCCGCCTTGTACACCTGGGCCCGCTCCTCGTAGGACCGGCATCCGGCCCAGACCAGCCGCTCCACCTCTTCCTCGGTGAGGGTCCGGACCAGCCGGGCCGGCACCCCCATCAGCAGGGACCGGGGCGGGAACTCCTTCCCCTCGGGCACCAGGGCGCCGGCGGCCACCACAGAGCCGTCGCCAATCTTCGCCCCATTCATGATGATAGCCCCCATGCCCACCAGGCAGTCGTTGCCGATGGTGCAGCCGTGGACGATGGCCTGGTGGCCGATGACGCACCCCTCGCCGATGACGCAGGGAAAGCCCGTGTCCGTGTGGATCATGCACAGGTCCTGGATGTTGGTCCGGGCTCCGACGGTGATGGGGGCGTAGTCCCCCCGGAGCACCGCGTTGAACCAGATGCTGGCCCGGGGCCCCACGGTGACGTCCCCGATGATCCGGGCCCCCGGAGCGACAAAGACGCTGGGGTCCACCCGAGGCTCGATCCCCCGGTGCCGGTAGATGGCCATGGGCACCACCCTCCTCGCCGCTGGTCTGCCTGTGGGGAGACAGAAGAGACCCCGCCACAGGGATTCGCCGGCGGGGCCGCCGAACCTGCCGGGCCCCCGGCGGCATGGGCCGCCGCGATCCGGTCGCTGGAGCGGCTCCGCCCCGCCTCCATGGTCCGCCACGCCCTACCCGAGGGACGCGCTACGACCGGGTCCGGCGGGCACCGAAGGCGCCGGTCAGGTGCCGGGCGCCCCAGGCCAGGGTCTTCCCCGCCAGCCGGGCCCCCCACGCGAGGACCCGTCCCGTGGCCCTGGCTGCCCCCCGGGCCGCGGCGGCCAGGGCCGCCTGGACCGCCGCCAGGTCCGCCTCCAGGTCCCCCAGGGTGAGGCCCTGGGCGGCGAGGTGCCGGTCCCGGACCTCCGGGGGCAGCCGGTCCAGGGCCTTGCGGATGGCAGTGAGGAGGACCAGCAGGTCGTCGAGCTGCCCCACCACCGGGATGAAACCGGGCACCAGGTCCACGGGGGAGAGGCTGTAGGCCGCCCCGATCGCCAGCAGTCCCTTCTGGTACCGGCTCAGCCGGGGTTCCCGGGTCAGGGCCCAGAGAAGCTTCAGGTACGCCGGCAGCCGCTGCACCACCGGCTTCAGGGCCTCCGCGTGCTCCCGCATGGGCCGGCCTCCCCTTCCTCCGGCTTGGCTTCCGCCGGCGCATCGGCCCGGGGCCGCAGGATCCGCACCGGCACCCCGCCGGCCAGCGCCCCGGGGGGGATGTCCCGGTTCACCAGGCTCATGGCGGAGACCACCGCTCCCTCGCCGATCTCCACCCCGGGGAGCACCGTGGTGTTGGCGCCGATCATCGCCCCTCGGCGGATCACCACCGGGCCGGTCCGCCACTCGTTCACCAGGAACTCGTGGCAGAGGATCACCGAGTTGTAGCCGATGACCACGTTGTCCTCGATGGTGATGAGATGCGGGAAGAAGATGTCGAAGACCGCCGCCAGGCCGACGGAGACGTTCTTGCCCACCTTCATCCCCGTCAGCCGGTAGAGGAAGGACTTGAGCGCCAGAGACGGCGCGTACTTGGCGGCGTAGATGCAGAGGAAGTTCCAGACCACCCGCAGGGGGTGGACGTACCGGGGCCAGTACTGGAGGGAGTTGAGGGGGCCCGGGCTGGGACGCCGCTCAATCCGCCGCATCGCTCCACCCCGCCCTAGCCGCTCAGGATCCCCAGGTTCGGATCGGCGCTCAGGCTCAGGTCATCGACCCGGCCGCCGTAGCGCCAGACGTAGTAGCCGGCCGCGGCGATCATCGCTGCGTTGTCGGTGCAGAGGGCCAGGGGCGGGGCAAAGACCCGGATCCCCAGGGGCTCGGCCCGCCGGGAGACCTCCGCCCGGAGGGCCCCGTTGGCCGAGACCCCGCCGGCCAGGACCAGGTTGCGGACCCCCTTCTCCACCGCCGCCCGGACGGACTTCTCCGCCAGCACCTCCACCACCGAGGCCTGGAAGGCCGCGGCCAGATCCGCCGGGGCCGGGGGGTTGGGCCCCCGGACCAGGTGCAGCACCGCGGTCTTCAGGCCGCTGAAGCTGAAGTCGTAGGTCCCCTCCAGCCAGGCCCGGGGGAAGGGCACCGCCGCCGGGTCCCCCTGGGCCGCCAGCCGCTCCAGGTGCGGCCCGCCGGGATAGGGGAGGCCCAGCAGCCGGGCCACCTTGTCAAAGGCCTCCCCGGCGGCGTCGTCCCGGGTGCGGCCCAGAAGCTCCATCCGGCCGTGGCCCTCCATGTAGATCAGATCCGTGTGGCCGCCGGAGACCACCAGGCAGACCAGGGGGAACTCCGGGGCCTCGGGGAGCAGGAAGTTGGCGTAGATGTGCCCCTGGAGGTGGTTCACCCCGACAAAGGGCTTGTCCAGGGCAAAGGCGAGGGCCTTGGCCGCGGTGAGCCCCACCAGGAGGGTCCCCACCAGCCCCGGCCCCTGGGTGGCGGCGATGAGGTCCACCTGGTCCAGGGTCACCCCGGCCTGGTCCAGGGCCTCCCGGAGCACGGGCAAGAGGCTCTCCAGGTGCTGCCGGGAGGCGATCTCCGGCACCACCCCGCCGTACTTCCGGTGCAGGTCGATCTGCGACGCCACAGCGTTTGCCAGCACCCGGCGGCCGTCGGCCACCAGGGCCACCGCGGTCTCGTCGCAGGAGGTCTCAAAACCAAGGACCAGGGTCACCGGCCCGTCCCTCCCTTCTCCCCTTCCACCTTCGGAGGCGCGCCCGACGGGGGCTGTGCGGCCGGCCCGGCATTCGGTCCGGCCAGCCCCGCGGTGTGTGCGGCCGCGCCGGCAGCCGGTCCGGCGGAGCCGGCGGGCTTTTCGGCCAGCCCCGCGACAATGGCGGCCCGGGCCAGGGCGTCGCAGCGCTCGTTCAGCTCGTGGCCGGCGTGGCCCCGGAGTTTCCGCCACTCCACCCTGTGGACCCGGCAGAGTTCGAGAAGCTCCTGCCACAGGTCCTGGTTCTCCACGGGCTTCTTGTCCGCGGTCCGCCAGCCGTTCCGCTGCCACCGTTCGATCCAGCCCTGGCGAAAAGCGTTCACCAGGTAGGCGCTGTCGGAGTACAGCACCACCGCACAGGGCTCCTTGAGGGCCCGGAGGCCGGCGACGGCCGCGGTCAGCTCCATCCGGTTGTTGGTGGTCATGGGCTCGAAACCCGAGAGTTCCTTGCGCCGGCCCCCATAGACCAGGATCGCCGCCCAGCCGCCGGGCCCCGGGTTGCCGGAGCAGGCGCCGTCGGTATAGATCTCCACCTGCTTCATGGCTTCAGTATAGATTCTGCCAGCGGGCCTGTCCACCGCCGCACCCGGAGGCCAGGCCTCGGGAGGCCCGGCCCGGGGTTCCGGACACCGCCCGGGGGGAGCCCGGGCGGTGTCCCGCCGGGTCCCGGGGGGCCCGGGCGAACCCCGGGCGCGCCCATCCCAGGGCGATGGCGGAGGCCTATCCCAGGAAGGGACGCACCGGCACCTCCGGGCAGAGGACGCATCCCCCCAGGGCCGGACTCTTATACAAATCTCCGA
>QGUP01000307.1 GCA_003242505.1 Bacillota bacterium | reverse complement strand
TTCCGGCTCCCAGGCGAGGAGCCGCTCCACACGGGCCTCCGGGGGCAGGTGCGGTCCGGCGCACCGGTAGAGGCCAGACTCCAGGTTGACGTCGGCCTCGTCGCAGAACCAGGCGGTGAGCTGCCAGGGGTCAGTGAGGGCCTGCCATAGCTGACGGGCGGAACCCTGCACCTCCACAAACCGGGCGACAACCAGGGACATCTCCGCTCAGCCGTCCTTTCGAATCAACCGTCCTTTCGAGCCGGTCACGCCACGCCCCTGGCCTGGAGGTCGCGGATGGTGGCCTCCAGGTCCGGGGTTTCGATCCCCAGCACCACCTGGGCGTGGGCGGGTCTCTCGCCCGCACGCCGGTGTGGCCAGCCTGAAGCCATGCCGAAGGTCGGTGGCTGAGGTCAGTGTAGCCCGGAGGGCCGCCGGACGACTTCTTCGAATTTGACAAGCTACGAGCTGCCTGGTTCGCCGCCACCCTCGCCACAGGACGGCGGTCGCCGCCGTGAGGAAGCGGGGCTCTGGTTCGGCCTTTCTGCCGGCCACTTGAAATCAGCCAATAGTTAGTGTTCAGACCGTTTGCTATGATATAAAATTGACCGTTTGATGTACCCGCACGAGACGGGGCGGCGGATGGAACCTGCGGCAGCCCCGGGCTGCGGTGTCCCCGGGCTTCGGTGGCGAAGTCCCGGCCTCGAGGATGGAGAGGCGCCCGGAGCGGAGTCCGGCCCCAGGGTGTGGGAGCGCGTCGGGGGGTCAGAGGTAGAAGTGAAGGCTACATCCGACTGGGTACAGCAGATGAAGGCGGTCCTGGAACAGAGCCTCGACCAGCCGGTCCGGATCGGGGAGGTGGCGAACCAGTTGGCCCTGAGCTGGCCCTACCTGTCCCGGCTGTTCCGGGACAGGACGGGCGTGCCGCCGGCCCGGTACCTGCAGGCCCTGCGAATGGAACGGGCGGCGGAACTTCTGGTCCGCACCGACCTTTCCATCACGGAGATTGCCCTGGAGGTGGGCTACTCGAGCCTGGGCACCTTTGTTGCCCGGTTCAAGCAACTGACGGGCGTCACGCCCCGGCAGTTCCGACGACTGGCCCGTGGCAGGATCGGCGCGGCTCATGTCGCGCCACCAGGGGAGGGGGGTGGGATCTCCGGGGTCATCCGCAGCCCCCGGCCCGTAGCCGGGATCTACCTGGGGCTGTTCGTCACCCCGTTCCCGACCGGCCTGCCGGCGGCCTGCACGTACCTTCCCGCCCCGGGCCCCTTCCAGATCCAGGGAGTCCGGCCCGGGCGCTACTACCTGCTGGCGGCGGCTCCGCCTCCCACCGGAGCCGGGGAGTTCCTGGTCGCGTCCTACCGGGAGGGCGAACCCCTCATCCTCCGGGCGGGAGAGACGCTGGCAGGGCTGGAGATGACCCTCCGGGAGCACAGGGTTTCCGATCCGCCGCTGCCGGGACTGCCGCCGCCGGAGTAGCCGGAGTTCCCCCGGCGGTGTGGGGCTTCCGGAGAAGCGGCTCCCGCGCCGAGGCGGCAGGAACAGGTCCACCGGGCTGATTCGCTGCCGGCCCGGGCTTTCTTGTTCCCGGTTCGGGCCCCTTCGCTGCCAGCGAGGAAAGGGGAAGGGGGAGGAATATGTCAGAAAAGCCAGAATAGATAGTCCATAACACCGGGCGCGCTGCCCCGGGCTTTCTGCCCAGAGGCCGGGAAGGGGTCCCGGGGGGCGGCGTACCCTCCCACAAGGGGGTCTAGACCATGCGGCGATGGCTTTCTCTCCTCCTGGGCCTGGTCCTGCTCCTGGCGACGGCTCCGGGCCGGGCCGGCGCGGTGGCGGCGCGGGGCGGCGCGGGGGTCCCGGCGAGCCCGGCCCCCGGGGCGGATGGCCTGACGGCCCGATCCGGGGCAAGGGAGAAACCGGCGCCACCCCGCCGCCTGCAGGTGGGTGGCTCGGGTGCGGGCTCTACGGCCGGGGCGGCCGGGACCATCTGGGTGGGCGCGACGCCGCCCGGATGGGATCCGGCCACCGACCCGGTGGTCGTCTTCGTCCAGGGACTGAACGGCCGGGCCGAGAACTGGTGGACCGAGAGCGTCTACTACGGCCGCAACGACATGTACGACCTCGCTTACTGGAGCGGTTACCAGACGGCCTTTGTGGACCTGTACGACTCCGACGGGAACCCCGGCTCCATGTGGGCCAACGGCGCGCTCCTGGCCTCCCAGATCCGGACCATCGCGGATTACTTCGGCGTGGACACGGTATCCATCGTGGCCCACTCCAAGGGCGGCATCGATGCCAACGCTGCCATCGTCCACTACGGCGCGGCGCCCCGGGTGGACCGGGTAGTGACCCTCGGCAGCCCCCACTGGGGATCGCCCCTGGCGGACCTCGCCTACTCCAGCTGGGCCGGATGGCTGGCAGAACTGCTGGGGGCCCGGAACGACGGGGTCTATGTCCTCCAGACGGGCTACATGGAGTACTTCCGCAGCCTCACCGACCACCGGGCGGAGGACCGGAACGTCCAGTACCTGACCGGCGCCGGCACCCGCTGGGGTCCCTTCCCGAGCGCCCTCTGGCTGGGAGGGCTGGCCCTCTCCGCCTGGGGCCAGAACGACGGTCTGGTGCCCCTCTGGAGCGCCCGGAAGCCCGGGGCTGCCGAGATCTTCGTCCGGGATCTGGACCACGACCAGATCCGGGTCGGCCGCTACACCTGGCACCTCTTCGAACCGTACCTGCGGGCCGCCGGGCCGTCTTCCCAGCCGGAGACCGGCGCCCGGGCGGCCCCCCCGGGGTCTCTTCCGGAGGGCCCTGGCGCGGTATCGCCCGCATCCATGGCCCCGGGTGCCGAGAGTGAGCAGATGATCCTCCGGGGCGGCTACGGGACGGCCATCATCGAGACGATTCCCATCGAGGGCGGAGTGGGGGAGGTCCACTTCCAGTTGCTGGCGAGCCACGCCAGCCTGACCGCCTGGGTGGTCAGCCCGACGGGCCAGCGCCATGACCTCGTCCATCGCGGGACGAGCAGTCACCTGGAGGTTCTGCCAGGGGCCAGGGCCTACTCGGCCCGGGTGACCGGGCCGGCGGCGGGGACCTGGACCCTGCACATCCAGGCCGGTGCTCCGGTGGCCTACCTGGCGGAGACACTCCTGAAGGGCGTCGGGGCGACGGCCACCCTGGCCGCCGACCGCCTGTACACCCCCGGCCAGGCCGGCGACCTGCGCCTGGACCTGAGCCCCACGGCCCGCAAGGGGAAGCTTCAGGTCCGGGCGACCCTCCGGCCGGTCCTTCCCCGGGGCACCCCGGGGGCGGTGCCCCTCTCCTTCGAGGTGGAGGGGGAGGGGCTGAGGGCCCGGCCCTCCCTGCCGGCGCCGGGGATCTACCTGGTGGAGGTGACCGTGACCGGGACCCTGGCGGACGGGTCGCCCTTCGAGCGGTCCCTGGTTCGCACGGTTGCGGCGGCCCACCCGGGGGACCGGAGTCCGGAGCACCTGCAGCGCCTGGGGCCGTAGCTTCAGGCAGAGGTGACGGCAGGCGGGGGCGGCGTCAAGCGGAGGTGGCGTGGAATGGAGGCCCCCGTTCCCCGGGAGGCGTCCCGGGGGCGGGGGCCCCGCCACTGACGCGAACCGGCCTCCCCACCGCGTAACATTTTAGTGGGGCGGGGCAGCAGGAAAAGGCTGGGCAAATAAAGTAGGAACCTCACCCCGAGAGTGTCCACCGCTC
>QGUP01000306.1 GCA_003242505.1 Bacillota bacterium | reverse complement strand
CTCGGGTGTTGGGGCTCGGTTTTTGCCTCAGGTCGGTGGCTCGTCGGGGCCGCCGGGCTCCGTGGGCTCTGCTGGCACACCGACACTATACCATACCCCTGGGGGTACACACAACGGGGGACGGCCCCCTCCCCCGGGGCGGGCCTCTCCCCACCGGGCGGGCAGCCGACCCGGGGGCGGGGCGCCGGACTTGCCGGGGGCCAGGGTGGTATGCCAGTATGGTGGAGGACCCACTGCACCAGCCCGGGGCCATCCTCCGGGACGACCCTTTGTCAGAGTCGCGGGCGAACAACCTCGACGAGAACCTCGGGAAAAGGGGTGCCCCATGACAGCGACCGGTACCCGCGCGTTGGTCTTCGGCGCCTTCATGGCCGCCGTACTGGTGGTGCTGACGGCCCTGGCCAACCTCCTCGCCCTGCCGGTGCCTTTCCTGCTGCCTCTTCCCGTTGCGCTGGCCTATCTCCGGTACGGCAGCCGGTACGGGGCGCTGAGCGGTCTCGTGGCCACGGCGATCAGTTTCCTCTTCTTCGGGATCAGCACGGCGGTCTTCCTCCCCCTGCTCACAGGCCTGCTGCCCGGCCTCGCCCTCGGGTGGGGCCTCACCCGGGAACAGCCGCCCTCCCGAACGGTCACCGCCATGACCGGCGCCATGCTGGTGGGCTCGGTGGCCGGGCTCCTGGCCACCTTGCTGGTCATGGGCCAGAATCCCATCGACCTTCTGGCCCAGACCCTGCAGAAGAGCTTTTCCGAGGCCCTGGCCCTTACCGAACGGCTGGTGTCCAATCCCAACCCCCAGCAGCAAACGGCGCTGGAAGGGTTCCGGCTCATGATCGACCAGATGCCCCGGGTGATACGGCTGACCCTGCCCTCCTCCCTCCTGGGAGCCAGCGCGCTGCTGGCCATCGCCGCCTACCAGATGGCGGTCTGGACCTTCCCCCGGCTGGGGCACCGGGTGCCGCCCCTGCCGCCGATCACCCACTGGAGCTTTCCCCGGTGGCTGATCTGGCTCCTCGCCCCGGTGGCGGTGGGCCTGGTGCTGCCCCAGGTGCCGCCGGTTGCCCGGGAGTGGCTCCAGTCGGCCTACCTGACCCTTACCTATGCCCTGGCAATCCAGGGGTTCTTTGCGGCCAACTGGTTCCTCCGCCGGCGCTGGCCCTCCCGGGCGGTGCCCTGGCTCCTGCTCCTGGCGGTCTTCTCCCTGCAGGCCCTGGGGTTCCTGGCGCTGATCTACGTCGGCATCGCGGACCTCGCCCTGGGGGCTCGGCAGCGGACCCTCCGGGAGGAGCAGGCGGCGCCGGGCGCCGGGGGATAGTCGCCCCGCCTGCGGTGGATGAGCGTCCCCGCCTGTCGGGAATGAGCACACCAGCCGCCGGCGGGGGATGAACGCCCCTGCCGGCAGGGGGCGTGCCCAGAGCAGAAAAAATGCCCACAACCGACCGCCGGCCGGGGATTCCCGGCCGGCGGTCCTGTATTCGAACGCCGGTTGCCCTCGCCGCCCTTCTCGCCGCCGTCGCCGCGCTCCGTCACCGGAGCAACCGCCGGACCATGGCCGCGTGGGCCCGTTCCTCGATGGTGTCGTCCAGCCGGCCGAGCTGAACCTCCCCGCCGTACCGCCGGTCCAGGGCCCGCTGCAGGAGCCAGTCCGTCAGGTGGGGGTTCTTGGGCAGGAGGCTCCCGTGGAGGTAGGAGCCGATGGCGTTGCGGTAGACCACCCCTTCCCGGCCGTCCTGGCCGTTGTTCCCGTGCCCCTTGAGGACCCGCCCCAGGGGCCGGGCGGTGGGGCCGAGGAAGGTGCGGCCCGAGTGGTTCTCAAAGCCCACCAGGGTCCGGGGCTCGCCGAAGAGCTCGGTCTCCACCACCACGTTGCCGACCATCCGGGTGGGGCCGGCCTCCGTCCAGGCGTCGAAGATGGAGAGCCCGGGGAGCTGCTCTCCGTCCGCGGTCTGGTAATACCGGCCCATGAGCTGATAGGCGCCGCAGATGGCCAGCACCACCAGGCCGTCGAGGACGGCCTCGTGGAGGCTGCTGCCCTTGACCCGGGTAAAGTCCTCGACGATCAGCCGCTGCTCCCGGTCCTGGCCGCCGCCGATCAGGAGGATGTCGAACTGGCGGAAGTCGACCCGGTCCCCCAGGGAGACGTCGGTCACCTCCACCTCGAGGCCGTGCCACCGGGCCCGCTGCACCACCGCGATGGTGTTGCCCCGGTCGCCGTAGATGTTCAGCACCTCCGGGTACAGGTTGCAAACCCGGATCTTCGGCATCGCCTCAAACCTCCCAGAGCGGAGGCAGGTAGCCCTGCCGGCGCAGGATCTCCCGCATCTGGAGCATGGCCGTGTAGGTGGGCAGGATGTACAAGAGTTCCCCGGGCCGGACAAAGGCCAGCCCCTGCTCCAGGGCCCGGGCCAGGTCCGGCTCCACCGAGATCTTCGAGGTGGGGAACCCGGCGTACTTCAGCCGGACCGCCAGTTCCTCAGCCCGGAGCCCCGAGCAGAGGATGAAGTTGATCTCCGCCTCCCGCTCCGCAAGGCTTTCAAAGTTGACATCCCAGATCCAGGAGATGTCGGTGCCGTCCGCGGGCAGGTCGTTGAGGCAGAGGACCAGGTTCTTCCGGGCGTCGGTGCTCAGGACGGTGCGCAGCACCTCGTTGTACCCGACCGGGTTCTTGACCAGGGCCAGGAAGACCTCCCGCTCCCGGATCTCCAGCCGTTCCATCCGGCCAAAGGCGGTGCCGGTGGACTCCAGCCCCTGCCGGATGGCCTCCAGGTCAAGGCCCAGGCCCACCGCCCCGGCGACGGCCGCCAGGGCGTTGTAGATGTTGTAGAGCCCCGGCACCTGGAGCCGGCAGAGAAAGCTCCCCACCGGGGTCACCAGTTCAAAGGTCGATCCCCGGGGGCCCAGTTCGTACACCTTCCGGGCATAGACCTGGGGCCGGGGCCGGGTGAGCCCGCACCCGGGGCACCGGTACCGGCCCAGGTGGGCATAGTACCGGACCTCGTACTCGTAGGGCCGGCCGCACCGGATGCAGTGCCGGACATCCGCCGTCCTCTCCTCCCCGGCGGCCACCTCCGGATCCTCAAGGCCGTAATAGATGGGCCGGATGGCGGTACCGGCCTTCCCCGGCCCGGCCTCTCCCGGGCCGGACTGGCGCGCAGGGGCCGCTGCAGCCGCCGCCGGGCGCGACGCTTCCCCCTCCGCAGCCAGGTCCCGGGGCGCCCCTTCCGCTGCCGCGGCCACCTCCGGGATGGCCGGCGCCCCCAGCACCGCGCAGAGGGGATCGTCCGCATTCAGGGCCACCGGGCTGCCCGGGGCCAGCCGGTCCAGCCCCCGCCGGACCAGTTCCACGGTGTTCACCAGTTCCCCGAAGCGATCGAGTTGATCCCGGAAGAAGTTGGTCACCACCGCGGCCCGGGGACGGACCTCCTGGCAGGTGGCCCCCATGGAGGCCTCATCCACTTCCAGAACCCCCACCGAGCCCCGCACCCGCCCGGACCAGGTGGCGTCCGCCAGGAACGCGGTGGTCACCCCGGCAATCAGGTTGGCACCGGCCCGGTTGTGCACCACCCGGTGGCCGGCAACCGCCAGGATCCCCGCCAGCATCTTGGCCGTCGTGGTCTTCCCGTTGGTGCCGGTAATGACCGCATGGCCGCCCGGCGTCTGGGCGGCCAGCGCCGTCAGGATCCCGGGGTCCACCAGCCGGGCCAC
>QGUP01000305.1 GCA_003242505.1 Bacillota bacterium | reverse complement strand
GCGTCGTCAACCAGAAGGGCTACGGCATTGCCTTTGTGCCGCGGTGGTACATCGAGACCCGGAGCGAATAAGCCTGGGACGGAGCACGCCGGGGCGGGGACGTCCGACCGGACGTCCCCGCCTTCACAACAGCCGGAGGTGATGCCCGTGCGCCGCTACCTGGTGCGGCGGCTGCTGCAGATTCCCCTGCTCCTTCTCATTGTCAGCTTCCTCTCCTTCAGCATCATGCACCTCGCCCCTGGCGGCCCGGAGAACATCATCTTCGCCGGCGACCCCAGCGCCCAGTTCGACCCCCAGGCAGCCGAGCGGCTGCGGGAGAAGTGGGGCCTGAACGACCCGATTCATGTCCAGTACTTCCGCTGGGTCAAGAACGTGGTCACTGGCGACATGGGGCGATCCTTCTACTACCGGAAACCGGTGGCCACCGCCATCGCCGAGCGGCTGCCCAACACCCTGAAGCTCCAGGCGGTGGTGATCTTCTTCACCTACCTCATCGCCATCCCCCTGGGGATCTACACCGCGGTGCGGCAGTACTCCGTCGCCGACTACGTGGCCACCACCTTCTCCTTCCTGGGGACGGCCATGCCCAGTTTCTGGGTGGGCACCATGCTGATCTTCCTGGTGGCCCTCAAGTCCAAGGGATTGATCCCCACCAGCGGCATCGCCAACTACCGAATCACCCTGGAGACCCACGGGCTCTGGGCGGTACTCGTGGACCGGGCCCGGTACATGCTGCTGCCGACCCTGACCCTGGTCACCGGCTCTCTGGCGGGCCTGATGCGGTACGTCCGGAACAGCATGCTGGAGGTGCTGAAGGAGGATTACATCCGGACAGCCCGGGCCAAGGGGCTGTCGGAACGGGTGGTCATTTACCGCCACGCCTTCCGGAACGCCCTGATCCCGGTGGTCACCCTCTCCTCCGGCATCCTGGTGGGGCTCTTCAGCGGCTCGGTGGTGACGGAGCAGGTCTTCGCCTGGCCGGGGCTCGGCACCCTCTCGGTGGAAGCGGTCAACAACCGGGACTACCAGGTGGTCATGGCCTTCCTGCTGGTCGGCGCGGTCCTGTCCATCATCGGGAACCTGCTGGTAGACATCATCTACGTCTTCGTCGACCCGCGGATCAAGTACGACTAGGGGAGGTTCGCCGATGGTCGCTGAGCCTATCCCTTCTTCCGGTGAGCTGCAGGACCAGGGGCTGACTCCCCTGGAGCCGGCTTGGAAGGCCGTCTGGCGCCGGTTCAAGCGCAACCGGACCGCGGTTTTCGGCCTGGTGGTGTTGATCCTGCTCTACCTGATGGCCATCTTCGCACCGGTGCTGGCCACCCAGCCCCTGGAGTTCATCGACTACTCCCAGAAGAACCGGCCGCCGTCCCTGGAGCACCCCTTCGGCACCGACCAGTTCGGCCGGGACGTCTGGAGCCGGATCGTCTGGGGCTCCCGGACCTCCCTCACCGTCGGCTTCGTCGCCGCCGGGGTGGCGGTGGCCGTCGGCACCCTGATCGGCGGCATCGCCGGGTACTACGGTGGCACCTGGCTGGACATCGGCCTGATGCGGTTCGCCGAGGCCGTCGAGTCGTTCCCATTCTTTTTCCTGCTCATCGTCGTCGTCTCCGTGGTGGAGCGGAGCCTCTTCATGATCATGCTGGTCATCGGCCTCACCTCCTGGCCGAGCCTCGCCATGCTGGTGCGAGGGCTCGTGCTCTCCATCCGGGAGCGGGATTTCGTCGAGGCTTCCCGGGCCCTGGGGGCCTCGGACCGGCGGATCATGTGGAAGCACGTGCTGCCCAATACTGTGGCGGTGATCATCGTCTCCGCCACCCTCCGGATCGGCTATGCCATTCTGGCCGAAGCGGGCCTCAGCTTCCTGGGCTTCGGTCCGCCCCCGCCCACCGCAAGCTGGGGGAAGGATATCGCCCTGGGTCGGGAGGTGCTGCGGCAGGCCTGGTGGGTGGCCACCTTCCCGGGGCTCTTTATCACCCTGACGGTGCTGGCCTTCAACTTCGTAGGCGACGGCCTGCGGGACGCCCTGGACCCGAAGATGAAGCGATAGAAGCTGAAAGAAATCTCTTCCGGCCGGTCCCCCGGGGCCGGCTGGCTGCGTTTTGGGGCTGTGTCATGTGTTTTGGGGCGATGTCTTAGGGGAGGAGGCGATGCGAGTGGCGATTCCGGTGGCCCTGATCCAGATGGACCTGGCCTTTGGCGATCCCGAGGCCAACCGGCAGCGGGCCGAGGCCCTCATCCGGGTGGCCGCGTCCCGGGGCGCCCGGTGGGTGGTGCTGCCGGAACTGTGGACCACGGCGTACGACCTCCCCCGGCTGGGGGAGATCGCGGACGAAGGCGACCAGCCCACGGGGCCGCTTCTCAGCCGGCTGGCCCGGGAACTGGGGATCGCCATCTTCGGGTCGGTGGCGGAGCGCCGGCCGGAGGGGTTCTTCAACACCCTCCGGGTTTTCGGCCCCGACGGGAGCCTGGCCGCCGTCTACGACAAGATCCACCTGGTGCCGATGCTTGACGAGCCCCGGTACCTCGCCCCGGGCCGGTCCCCGGCCCTCGCCCGGGTGGACGGGGTGACGGTGGGGCTCCTCATCTGCTACGACCTCCGGTTCCCGGAGCTCAGCCGGGGCTATGCCCTGGCCGGGGCGCAGGTCCTGGTGGTGCCGGCCCAGTGGCCCGCGGTCCGCCGGCACCACTGGCGGACCCTGGCCATCGCCCGGGCCATCGAGAACCAGTGCTACCTCCTCGGGTGCAACCGGGCCGGCGCCGGCGGCGGCACCCGGTTCGACGGGGGCTCCCTGGTGGTCGATCCCTGGGGGGAGGTGCTGGCCGAGGGCGGCCCGGCGGAGGAGATCCTCTACGCGGAGATCGACCCGGCCCGGGTGGCCGCGGTCCGGGCCGAGGTGCCGGTCTTCCGGGACCGGCGGCCGGAGGCGTACCGGTTTGAAGGGTTAGCCTGAAGCCTACCGGTTTGAAGGGTTGGCCTGACGGTCGGGGGGCTAGCAGCCCTGGCGCCCCGGCGCCCGGATACACCCCCCGGGGTCTTTCCCGTACCGCTGCAGGAGGCTCCCCACGGTCTCGAACCGGTACCCCTGCTGCCGGAGCCCCCGGATGATCCCGGGCAGGGCCTGGTCCGTCTGCTTGCAGGAGTCCGAGGCGTGCATCAGGACGATGGCCCCCGGGTGGGCCAGGGTGAGGACCCGCCGGGTGATGGTCTCCACCCCGGGGTTTTTCCAGTCCAGGGAGTCGACGCTCCAGATGATGGTTTCGTACCCCAGGTCCCGGATGGCCTGGAGGGAGACCGGGTCGAAATCCCCGTTGGGGGGCCGGACCAGCCGGGGCTCGGTGCCCGTCAGCTCCCGGAGGATGGCGTGGGCCGCCTGGAGGTTGGCCGCGGTGCCCTCCCGGCCCAGGGTGGAGAAGTTGTCGTGCCGCTGGCCGTGGGAGGCGATCTCGTGGCCGCCGGCCTGGATGGCCCGGACCGCCTCCGGGTGCTTTTCCGCCCAGGGGCCCGAGAGGAAGAAGGTGGCCCGGACCCCTTCCGCGGCCAGGACCTCCAGGACCCGGGGCCACATCCGGTTGCCCCAGGAGATGTCGAAGGTCAGGGCCAGCACCGGCTCGTCGGTCCGGACCGAGTAGACCGGCCGGAGTTCGGCGGGTACCGCGGCCGCGGGCACCGCCCGGGGCTCCTCCCGGACGGCTCCGGGC
>QGUP01000304.1 GCA_003242505.1 Bacillota bacterium | reverse complement strand
GGTCTTGCCACCATCCCCGCGGTTTTGGTTGTTTTGGTGCCTAATCCAACCAATTCGCGGGATATGGTGGCTTTCCTGTTCTACGCTCCAGGTTTCACTGGCTTACGGGGATTTCGCAACACCCCCCCAGGGCGTTCGTAAGCCAGAGGCCGAAATCGAGAGAAAGAAAGGCACCAACACGATCTGCCGCCGGAAACCCATTCCCTTTCGCCTTCCGGGCTCTTAACCGGCAACTGACCGGGGTCGATAAACAGGGTAGGAGTGGGCAACCGGTGCCGTTGGCCGGCCGGGACGGCACCGGTCCTGCTCCGCCCCCGCAGGGACGCGGGGAGAACCCACTCATGGAGGAGGAGCAAGGATGCGGATCCAGAACAACATCAGCGCGCTCTTTGCCCAGCACCGTCTGGCTGCCACCGGTGCCGCCCTGGACAAGAACCTGGAGCGGCTCGCCTCCGGCTACCGGATCAACCGGGCGGGGGACGACGCCGCAGGCCTGGCTATCTCCGAGAAGATGCGGAGCCAGATCCGGGGCCTCCGGATGGCGGAGAAGAACGCCCTGGACGCCATCTCCCTCATCCAGACCGCCGAGGGCGCTCTGAACGAGGTCCACAACATCCTGCAGCGGATGCGGGAGCTGGCGGTCCAGGCGGCCAACGACACCAATACCGATGACGACCGTACACAGATTCAGGCTGAGATCACCCAGCTCAAGGCGGAAATCGATCGGATTGCCAACAATACCGAGTTCAACACCCAGACGCTCCTGGATGGCACCTTCACCGGCAAGGTGTTCCACATCGGTGCCAACAAGGACCAAACCATCACTCTTTCCATCGGAAACATGAGCTCGACCGGCCTGAGCGTGGACAGCGTCGACGTTAGCAGCCAGACTGGCGCGAACGACGCAATCGAGACCATCAGCAACGCTATTGACCAGGTCTCCTCCGAGCGCTCCAAGCTCGGCGCCTATCAGAACCGGCTGGAGCACACCATCAACAACCTCCGGACCGCGATCGAGAACCTGACCGCGGCCGAGTCCCGGATCCGGGACGTGGACATCGCAGCGGAGATGGTGGCCTTCACCAAGAACCAGATCCTGCAGCAGGCCGGCACCGCGATGCTGGCCCAGGCCAACATCCGGCCGCAGTCCGTCCTGCAGCTGCTCCAGTAAGGGAAGCAGTTGGCCGGCGGGGTCGCAGGGTGACGCTGCGGCCCCGCCCCCTGTCTAGTGTGGGGGGAAAGGACAGATGGAGATCACCCGGGTACTCCCCACCGCCCCGGCCGGCTCCGGCCTGGACCGGACCCCCTCCCCGGCCCCGTCCTACACCAGTGGGAATGTATCCCAGAGCGGCGGAAATGCCGCCGCGCCAGCGCCGGCATCGGTGGACCTCCCCGAAGTCGGCCAGTGGGACGCAGAATCACTGGAGAAGGCAGTCGGCCGGCTGAACGAAACCGCCCGGATCTTCGCCAGGAGCTTCCGGTTCTACGTCGATGAGGCGACCGACCGGATTGTCGTCAAGATCATCGACACCCTGACCGGCGAGGTCATCGGCCAGGTGCCGCCGGAAGAGGTCCTCCGGGTCGCAGCCGGCATCCGGGAGTTCCTGGGGCTGCTGGTGGACCGCCGCGCCTGAGCGGCGGTCCCACCGCCTCTTGCAGCCCCGCTGACGTTTCCGCCGCCGGGCGCCCCCAGGCCCTGGCGGGAAAGGGGGTTCTGCCATGACCTTTCGGGTGAGCGGCCTGTACTCCGGCCTGGACACGGACCTGATCGTGGCTCAGCTCATGGCCATCGAGCGGCGGCCGCTGCAGCTTCTGGAGCAGCGGCAGCGGACGTACGAACTGCGGAAGGAACTCTGGGACGAGATCAGCTCCTCCCTCGCCGCGCTCAAGGACGCGCTCGCCAAGCTGAAGACCCCGGAGACGGTGCTGCCGTACAAGGTCACCAGCTCCGATGCTGCGGTAGCCACCGGCGCCGTCACCGCCGTCACCCGGGTGGTGCCGGGCACCTACACCCTGAAGATCGAGCAGCTCGCCACCGCCCACCAGGTCTGGGGGGATCAGAAAGCGGGCTGGACCGCCGGGCAGGCCCCGGACCTCACCCTGACCTTTGACATCACCGTCGATGGGGTCACCACCACCGCCACCATCACCGCCGAGGCCACGGATACCTTGCAGGACATCGCCCGGCGGATCAACGGAGCCAACCTCGGCATCCGCGCCACCGTTATCGACAACCGGCTCTACCTGGAGCACGACCGGACCGGCACCGGCAACACCATCGCGGTCCGGGACACAGGCCTCGCCCGGGACCTGGGGCTGGTGGACCCTGCCACCGGCCAGGTGAAGTACCAGCGGCTCCCCCAGAACGCGATCCTCTACATTAACGACCTGCCGGTCACCAGCCAGAGCAACACCCTGAAGGACGTCATCTCCGGCCTGGAGGTGACCCTCCTCAAGGCCGGCCCGGACCCCAGCTCGCCGGCCACGGTCACCCTGACCGTCGCCCAGGACCTGGACGCCGCGGTGGCCAACATCAAGGCCTGGGTGGACAAGTACAACGCCACCCTGGACCTGATCACCACCCGGCTGCAGGAGCAGACCGTCCAGAACCCCACCACCGATGCCGACCGCAAGAAGGGGCTCCTGCGGGGGGATTTCCTCCTCTCCAACCTGAAGAGCCGGCTGCGGCAGGCGGTCTCCAACCCTGTCACCGCCAACCCGCCTCTGGCCTATGACCGGCTCTCCGCCATCGGCATCACCACCTCCGGGGCGGACCGGGGGCTATCCGGGAAGCTGGAGATCGACGAGACCAAGCTCCGCAACGCCCTGGCGACCAACCCCGAGGCGGTCCTGGCCCTCTTCAACCAGGAGACCGATGTCGATGGAAACGGCACCGTCACCGCGGATGAGCAGGGGATCGCCGTCCGCCTCCTGCGGGAACTGGAGGCCTACATCGCCTCCGGCACCCGGACCGTGGGCGGTATCACCGTCCGGGCCGGTCTCATCCCCGCCCGCCTCGACGAGCTGCAGCGGGTGATCGACGACTACGAGCGGCGCATCGAAGCCTTCGAGCGGGTGCTGGACCAGCGGGAGCAGTCCCTGTACCGGCAGTTCACCGCCATGGAGATGGCCCTCTCCTCTCTCCAGAACCAGGCCACCTACCTGGCCCAGCAGTTGATCAGCTGGATGCAGTAAGGAGCCCGGCCCGTCCACCACACCACGGGAGGCGTGGCGTGATGTTCAACCCCTACGAGCAGTACCGGACCCTGTCCGTCGCCACCGCGTCCCCGGGGCGGTTGATCCTCATGCTGTACGACGCGGCCCTGCGGAACCTCCGGCAGGCCCGGGAGGCCCTCCACGCCGGTCATCTGCAGGACGCCCACCGCTCCCTGGTCCGGGTCCAGGACATCCTGACGGAACTCCTCTCCTCCCTCGATTTCAGCGCCGGGGAGGTCGCCGGGACCCTGCAGACCACCTACCTCCGGCTCCGGCGGATCGCGGTGGACGCCGATGTCCGGAAGGATCCCGCCCTGGTGGAGGAGCTAATGACCTACCTCTCGGAGCTCCGGGACGCCTGGGCCCAGGCGGCGGCCGCTGCCGAGAAGGGGGCACAGCCCGACACCGCACAGGCATCCACCGGGGCCTAGGGCGGCCGCACCGGCCAGGGCCGGTCTCTATAAAAAATCTCCAAGCCACCAAACCCGACATAATA
>QGUP01000303.1 GCA_003242505.1 Bacillota bacterium | reverse complement strand
CGCCGGGATCGTCCCCGCGCGGAGGAGGACGCTGCCCGGGGTCATTCCCCGGCGGTGCATGTCCTCGGTGAAGCTGGTCAGCGCAAGGAGGGGCTGTTCCACCTTCGGAATGCTGACGTAGGTGCCCCGGCCCTGGACCCGCTCCAGGTAGCCCTGGGCCTCCAGTTCCCGGAGGGCCTGCCGGACGGTCATGCGGCTGACCTGGAACTGTTCGGTCAGCTCCCGTTCCGAGGGGATCCGGTCCCCGGCCTTGAAGTGCCCCGCTTCAATCTGCTCCTGCAGCCACCGCATGATCTGGTAGTAAAGCGGCACAGGGGCTCGTTTGTTGGGGTAAGGCATCTCTACCCTCCAGGCCTTGTCCGGTCCGGTAAAGATGTCTATACCAGTTTAGCATCAAAAAGACCCCGACGGCAATGGAGGGCCGCCAGGACCCCTGCGTTCGCTGATTACGGATGATTCCTTCGGAGGATGGTCTACTGATGTTGCGATGTTACAATGATTTCGGTGTTCGGCGTGTCTTGCGAATGTGACCGAGCAGGGAGGCACAGCGAATGAGCGAGTATCGCATTGAGCGGGATTCCATGGGCGAGATGCGGGTGCCCGCCAACGCCTACTACGGCGCCCAGACCGCCCGGGCGGTGGAGAACTTCCCCATCAGCGGCCTCCGGTTCCCCCGGGAGTTCATCCGCAGCCTGGGGATGATCAAGAAGGCCGCGGCGGAGACCAACGCGGAACTGGGGCTTCTGGACCCCCGGGTGGCGGAGGCCATCGCCACCGCCGCCCAGGAGGTGATCGACGGCCGCTGGGACGACCAGTTTGTCGTCGACATCTTCCAGACCGGCTCCGGCACCTCCACCAACATGAACGCCAACGAGGTCATCGCCAACCGGGCGACGGAGATCCTCGGAGGCGAGCGGGGCTCCAAGCTGGTCCACCCCAACGACCACGTCAACCTGGGCCAGTCCTCCAACGACGTCATCCCCACCGCGATCCGGATGGCGGCGCTGGAGTCCATCGAGCGGCGGCTGATCCCGGCCTTACAGAAGCTGGAGGCGGCCCTGGCGGCCAAGGCCAAGGAGTTTGACCGCATCATCAAGATCGGCCGCACCCACCTGATGGACGCGACCCCGATCCGGCTGGGCCAGGAGTTCGGCGGTTACGCCAGCATGGTGGCCCATGGCATCCGGCGGGTCCAGTCGGTCCGGGAGCACCTGGCGGAGCTGCCCCTGGGCGGCACCGCGGTGGGCACCGGCATTAACACCCATCCGGAGTTTGCCCGCCGGGCCATCGCCCGGCTGGCGGCCTGGACCGGCCTGCCCTTTAGGGAGGCGGAGAACCACTTCGAGGCCCAGGGCGCCCAGGATCCGCTGGTGGAGGCCAGCGGCCAGTTGAAGACCGTGGCCGTCAGCCTCATGAAGATCGCCAACGACATCCGCTGGCTCGGCTCCGGCCCGAGCTGCGGCATCGGCGAGATCCTGCTGCCGCCGGTCCAGCCCGGCTCCTCCATCATGCCCGGCAAGGTCAACCCGGTGATCGCGGAGTCCCTGATGATGGTCTGCGCCCAGGTGATGGGCAACGACGTGACCATCAACATCTGCGGCCAGCACGGCAACTTTGAACTGAACACCATGATGCCGGCGATGGCCCATGCCCTCCTCCAGTCTATCACCCTCCTGGCCAACGCCGCGGTCAACTTCACCGACAAGTGCGTGGTCGGCATCCAGGCCCGGAAGGAGCGGTGCGAGGAACTGGTGGAGAAGAGCCTGGCGATGATCACCGCCCTGGCCCCGGTGATCGGCTACGACAAGGCCGCGGAGATCGCCAAGAAGTCCTTCGAGACCGGGGTGACGGTGCGCCAGCTCCTGCTGCAGGAGAAGCTGCTGCCCGAGGAGCAGGTAAACCGCATCCTCGACCCCTGGAAGATGACCGAGCCCGGCATCGCAAAGGAGTAAGGGTTTGTCAATGGGTTCGGCGGACCGGGGCCCTTCCGGGCCCCGGTCCGCCGGCGCTCCCAGGGAGGAGGCAACCCGATGGCCACCAGACCGGCCCCCGCGGTCAGCGTCATCGTCCCGACCTACAACCGGCCCGGCCACCTCCGGGAGTGCCTCCGGGCCCTGGCCGCCCAGACCTACCCGGACTTTGAAGTGATCGTGGTCAACGACGCCGGCGCCCCGGTGGAGGAGGTGGTGGCCGGGTTTCCCCGGCTCCGGATCACCCTGATCAACCAGCCGGCCAACCGGGGGCACGTGGCGGCCCGGAACCGGGGGCTGGACGCGGCCCGGGGCACCTACATCGCCTTTTGCGATGACGACGACCTCTGGCTGCCGGGGCACCTCGCGGGCCTGGTGGCTGCGGTGGAAGCGGGGGCGGACCTCGCCTACAGCGATGCGGAGGTGGTGGTCTTCGCCCAGACCCCCGCCGGGCGGATGCCCCGGCGCCGGGAGGTCTTCGCCTTCGACTTCGACCCGGACCTCCTCCGGCGGTGGAACTTCATCCCGCCTTCGACGGTCCTCTACCGCCGGGACCTCCACCGGCGCCTCGGGCCCCTGGATGAGGCGATGGCCGACTACTGGGACTGGGACTGGTGGCTGCGGGTGGCCCCGGGCCACCGGGTGGAGCGGGTGCCTGTCGCCTCGGTGCTCATCGCGGTGGACGCGGGCGGCGGGAACGCCTCCGCCGTCCCGGAGCGGATGGCCCCGAACCTCGCCCGGCTGGTGGCCAAGCACCGGCTGGGGCCCCTGCCCACCAGCAACTTCCTCCGGATGCTGTCAGAGCCCGAGCTGCAGCCCTACCGCCGGCCCAGCCGGGTCGTCTGGGACGGGCGGATGCCGGTGGGGTAACCTCGGGTGGCCGGCGGGCGGGAGCCGGGTGGGTAGGCCGGGGCTCCGGGCGGGACGGTTTGCGGCCGCCCGGGCGACCCGCAGGTCAGCCCCCGCCGGGGGCCTGGGGGTCGGCGGTCCCCTCCACGAACTGGGCCGGCAGAGCGGTGCGGGGAATCCGGATGACCTTCGCCGGGTAGGTGAGGACGGCCGTGGTCACCTGGTCCGGTCCGGGGCTCCGGAGGCTGTAGACCACGTCCAGCCGGTCGGGGTAGGCGGTGACCCAGAGAATCTCCACGGCATAGCCGCCGGAAGGCTGTTCGCCGGCCAGCACCGCGAGGTAGGTGTGTTCCCCCTTGGTGTGGGCCAGGGTGCCGCCCTGCCTCTGGTTCTCTTCCACAAACCGGCGGACGGCCTCCGGCCACTGGGACTCGGGCACCTCTTCCCAGCGGAGGCTCTCCCCACCGGCGTTGCCGCCCGGGGTGCCGGTCTCCGGAGGCCTGGGGGCCTGCGCGGCCGGGGGTGCCGCCGACCCGGGGGCGTCCGGAGCCCGGCCGCAGCCGCTGAGCCCGGCGGCCGTAAGGCCCGCCACCAGGGCCAGGGCCGGCACGAGCAGGGGGCGGCGGCAAGGGCCGATGTGAGCCATCGGCGATCCCTCCCTCGAGGGTGCTGTAACCCTTCGACGGGCGGAGACTGGAGCCGGTTTCCGCGGCCTGGCGGGCCGGCGGGCCGGTTTCCCAGGTCCGGCGGCCAGCGGGGCGACGGCCGGCTCCGGTGCCGGGGCCGGCCTGTGGGCTGGCGGTCCCTGTCAAGCAGGGCCGGCTCCCGGACCGGGGCCGGGCTTTAATGGGGGCGTCTCTTTTTCACATCCTACGCTTGCCGCGATCCACTCTGTGTTGATCTTTGTGGTCTTCCTCTTCATCAAAAAAAACATAA